>WTGR01000781.1 GCA_011523485.1 Acidobacteriota bacterium | reverse complement strand
CAAGGAGATCGCGTTCATGCCGGCCCGCGTCCTGCTGCAGGACTTCACCGGCGTGCCGGCGGTGGTCGACCTCGCCGCGATGCGCGAGGGCATCGCGCGCCTGGGCGGCGATCCCGGACTCGTCAACCCGCTGCAGCCGGCCGAGCTGGTCATCGACCACTCGGTGCAGGTCGATCACTTCGGGACCGCGAACGCGCTGGAGCTGAACGCGCAGCTCGAGTTCGCGCGCAACCGCGAGCGCTACGCCTTCCTCAAGTGGGGCCAGGACGCGTTCCGCAACTTCAAGGTGGTGCCCCCCGACACCGGCATCGTCCACCAGGTCAACATCGAGTACCTGGCCCGGGTGGTGTGCCGCGACACGTCGAACGGGAGCGTGCTGGCCTATCCGGACACCCTGGTCGGCACCGATTCTCACACCACGATGGTCAACGGCCTGGGCGTCGTCGGTTGGGGCGTTGGCGGCATCGAGGCCGAGGCGGCGATGCTGGGGCAGCCGATCTCGATGCTGATCCCCGACGTGATCGGCTTCCGGCTGGCGGGCGAGCTGCCGGAGGGAACCACCGCGACAGACCTCGTGCTGACCATCACCGAGCGGCTGCGCCAGTTCGGCGTGGTGGGCAAGTTCGTCGAGTTCTTCGGGCCGGGGCTCGGGTCGCTGACGGTGGCGGACCGGGCGACGCTCGGGAACATGTCGCCGGAGTACGGCTCCACCGTGGCAATCTGCCCGATCGATGGGATGACCCTCGACTACCTGGCGCTCACCGGACGCGAGCGGGGGCAGGTGGATCTGGTGGAGGCATACGCCAAGACGCAGGGCCTGTTCGCCTCCGAAGACGACGACCCGTTGTACACCGACGTCGTGGAGCTCGACCTGGCAACGGTCGAGCCCAGCATCGCCGGGCCGAAGCGCCCGCAGGATCGAGTGCCGCTCCAGAGGGCGAAGTCGGCCTTCGTCTCCGTGCTCGGGGACCTGGCGGGCGGCCGCGAGCAGGCGGCCGCGGGAAGCGGAGCGGCCGGCGAGCCGGCCCGTGACGGCGAGCCGGAGCTGGAGGACGGCGCGGTGGTCATCGCCGCCATCACGAGTTGCACGAACACGTCGAATCCGAGCGTGATGATTGCCGCGGGGCTGCTCGCGCAGAAGGCGGCGGCGCGCGGCCTGCGACCGAAGCCGTGGGTCAAGACCAGCCTCGCGCCCGGCTCGCTGGTCGTCACCGAGTACCTGCGCGCGGCCGGCCTGCTGGAGCCGCTGGAGAACCTCGGCTTCGGCCTGGTGGGATACGGATGCACCACCTGCATCGGCAACAGCGGTCCGTTGCCCGCGCCGGTCGCCGCCGCGATCCGGGAGCGCGACCTCGTGGTGACGTCGGTGCTGAGCGGCAACCGCAACTTCGAGGGCCGCGTCCAGCCGCTGGTCCGCGCCAACTACCTGGCGTCGCCGCCGCTGGTGGTCGCCTACGCGCTGGCCGGCCGGATGACGACCGACCTGACGACGGAGCCTCTCGGGCAGGACGCGGAGGGCAACGACGTCCACCTCGCCGACGTCTGGCCGTCGGCGGCCGAGGTACAGCAGGCGATGGCGGCGGCGGTTCGCACCGATCAGTTCACCGACAAGTACGGCCAGGTCTTCGACGGCGACGACCGCTGGCGGGGGCTGCCGGCCCCGACCGGCGACCGGTTCCGCTGGACCGACGATTCGACCTACGTCCGCCACCCGCCGTTCTTCGAGACGCTTGCCCCGATGCCGGCGGCGCCGTCCGACATCTCGGGGGCGCGCGTGCTCGCCCTGCTCGGCGACAGCGTCACCACCGACCACATCTCGCCGGCCGGCGCCATCCCGCCGGACGGTCCGGCCGGGCGGTACCTCGTCGCCAACGGCGTCGAGCCGAAGGACTTCAACTCGTTCGGCAGCCGCCGCGGCAACCACGAGGTGATGATGCGCGGCACCTTCGCCAACATCCGGTTGCGCAACCGGCTCGCGCCGGGTACCGAGGGAGGCTGGACGCGGCACCAGCCGGACGGCGAGCAGATGGCGATCTACGACGCGGCGATGCGCTACAAGGACGAGGGGACGCCGCTCGTTGTGCTCGCCGGGGCGGAGTACGGCTCCGGCTCCTCCCGCGACTGGGCGGCGAAGGGAACCATGCTGCTCGGCGTACGCGCCGTCATGGCTTCGAGCTTCGAGCGCATCCACCGCAGCAACCTCGTCTTCATGGGGGTGCTGCCGCTGGTGTTCAAGGACGGAGACGACGCGGACAGCCTCGGTCTGACCGGAGAAGAGTCGTTCGACCTGACCGGGATTGCCGAGGGGCTTGCCCCGCGCAGCGCCGTGCAGGTGCGGGCGACCCGCGCCGACGGGACCGTCGTGGAGTTCGCGGTGACGGCGCGCATCGACACGCCGGACGAGCTCGACTACTACCATCACGGCGGCATCCTGCCCTACGTGCTGCGACAGCTCGCCGCCGCGTAGCCGGGCGCCGACAGGCATGGATGAGGAAGATGACGACTACAGCGACAGCCGAGCCATCTCCGGCCGCGCCGGCGCAGATCGAGTGGAACCTGGCGGAGATCTACGACAGCCTCGACGCCTGGCGGACGGACAAGACGCGCCTCGAAGCGCGGGTGAAGGACCTGGCGCGGTTCAAGGGCCGGCTCGGCGAGAGCGCCGCGACGCTCTCGGAGGCGCTCGACGCGATCAGTACCACCGAGAAGGATCTCGTCCGGCTCTACGTGTTCGCGTTCCTCGAGGCGGACGAGGACCGGCGCGTATCCGAGGCGCAGGAGCGGCGCGGGGAAGGCACGCTGCTGCTGGCCGCGTTCGAAGAGGCGACGAGCTTCGTCTCGCCGGAGCTGCTGCGGGTCGGCTCCGTGACCGTCGAGGGCTACCTGGATGCCGAGCCGCGCCTCGCCCGGCACGCCTTCAACGTCCGCAACATCCTGCGCAAGGAGCCGCACACGCTCTCGGACGAAGCCGAGGCGGTCATCGCCGGCACCAGCGCCATGCGGCAGGGTCCGGAGCGCGTGTTCGCGATGCTGACGAGCTCGGACATGCCGTTTCCGACGGTCACGCTTTCGACCGGTGAGGAGGTGCGTCTCGACCAGGCGGCCTATGGCAAGCACCGCGCCTCCCGCGACCGCGCCGACCGCAAGCTGGTGTTCGACGCGTTCTGGAAGGCGTGGAAGGGCTACGCGGCGACGCTGGGTCAGACGCTGGACACGCACGTCAAGGCGCACGTGTTCGAAGCCCGCTCGCGGCGCTACACGAGCGCCCTCGACGCGGCGCTGGCCGGACCGAACATCCCCGAGGCCGTCTACCGGACGCTGGTCGCCTCCGCCAACCGCCATCTGCCGTCGCTCCACCGCTACTTCCGCCTCCGGCAGCGGATGCTCGGCCTCGACGAGCTGCGCTACTACGACATCTATCCCTCCCTCGTCGCGTCGGAGCGGTCGTTCCCGCTCGAAGAGGCCCGGTCGATTGCCGCTGCCGCCGCCGCGCCGCTCGGCGACGAGTACGTCGCTCTGCTGCGCGCGGCGCTCGCGGGCGACTGGATGCACGTCTACCCGCAGGAGGGCAAGGCGCCCGGCGCCTACATGTACGGCGCCGTCTACGACGGACACCCCTACCTGCTGCTCAACTACAACGGCGAGTACGACGACGTCACCACCCTGGTGCACGAGTGGGGCCACGCCATGCACACGGTGCTGGCCAAGCAGCAGAACCCCTACGAGACGGCCGGCTACGCGACGTTCACGGCCGAGGTCGCATCCATCACCAACGAGATCCTCCTGCAGGAGCACCTGCTCTCGCAGGACCTCTCGTCGCGCGAGCGCCTGTTCTACCTGGGAACGGCCCTCGAGGCGATTCGCGCCACGTTCTTCCGCCAGGTGATGTTCGCGGAGTTCGAGCTCGGGATGCACGAGCTGGCCGAGCAGGGGGAGGCGCTGTCGGGCGAGAAGCTGACGGACCGGTACGAGAAGCTCGTGCGCCGCTACCACGGCTCCGACGCGGGCGTGCTGGAGTACGACGCCGCCTACGCCGTCGAATGGGCGTTCATCCCGCACTTCTACAGCAACTTCTACGTCTTCCAGTACGCGACGTCGATTGCCGGGGCGGCGCTGTTCGCCGAGCGGCTGCTCGGCGGCGACGGCCGGGCGCGCGACGACTACCTGGCCGTCCTGCGGGCGGGCGGCTCGCGCTACGCCTACGAGTTGCTCCGCGACCGCGGGATAGACCTGGCGACCGACGCGCCGTACGATGCGCTGATTGGCCGCATGAACCGGGTGATGGACGAGATCGAGGCGATTCTCGACCGGCAGGCCGGGTAGCGCCGCCGAAACCTGTCGCAGGGCTCCGTGTTGGGCCCCGGCCCACCGGCCCGGGACTTTGCGCTTCTGAACTCACTGCGTTGCGTTCTGCGGCGCAGTCTCCCGGATTCCGCCGTTGCCCGCACCGCACGCCGCGCGCGACAATGCCGGTGTGAGCTCCATCCTGCCGATCAACCTCGACGACCTGCTCCACTGCCGCGGCGTGGAATCCGCACGTGTCGAGTTCAAGTCCGGTTGGAACCCGAGGACCACCGGCCCTCAGGCGCTCAAGACGATCTGCGCGTTCGCGAACGACTACCACAACCTCAACGGCGGATACGTCGTGCTCGGGGTCGCCGAAGAGCACGGCCGCGGCGTCATGCCGCCGGCCGGCCTGACGACGACCGAAATCGCCGCGGCAGGGAAGTGGATTCGGGGTCACTGCAACCGTCTCGACCCGCCGTACCAACCGGTCGTGTCCCCCGAGGTCGTCGCCGGCCGCCGCGTCCTCGTACTCTGGGCGCCGGCGAGCGACATGAAGCCGCACGCGGCGCCGGACGGGCCCCGCGGCGGCGCGAAGTACTGGATTCGCCTGGGAGCGGAGACGGTCGACGCGCAGGCCAACGGATTGCTGTCCGGGCTGCTGGCCCAGACCGCGCGCGTCCCGTGGGACGACCGGCGGGCGTTCGATGCGCGGGTCGAGGACCTGCGCGAGGCGGCCGTCCGCGAATTCCTGCGCGACGTGCGCAGCGGGCTGGTCGACGAGCCGTCGGCGGGCGAGGTCTACCGCCGCATGCGGCTGACGGTGCGCGCCAACGGGTCCGAGCTGCCCCGCAACATCGCCCTCCTGCTCTTCACCGACGATCCGGAGCACTGGTTCCCGGGCGCCCGGACCGATGTCGTCCTGTTTCCGGAGGGCCCGGCGGGAGACACGCTGCGCGAGCGTATCTTCCGAGGTGGCCTGGCGACCCAGTTGCGCGGCAGCCTCAGGTATCTGGAGAGCCTGCTGCAAACCGAGATCAGGAAGGCTCCCGATCGCGTGCGGTCGCTGTCCTGGACGAACTACCCGCTCGACGCGATCCGCGAGGCGGTCGTCAACGCCCTCTATCACCGGAGCTATCGGCCCGAGGCGTCCGAGCCGACCAAGGTCTACTGCTATCCCGACCGGATCGACATCACCAGCTACCCGGGCCCGGTGCCCGGGATCGAGCCGGAGCACTTCCTGCCGGGGGCGGCGGTGCCCGCCATGCCGGCGCGCAACCGGCGCATCGGCGAGTTCCTCTCGGAGCTCAAGCTGGCCGAACGACGTCTGACCGGCGTGTCGAAGATCTTCGGGGCGATGGCGAGGAACGGGTCGCCGCCGCCCCGCTTCGATTTCGACGAAGGAAGAACGTACTTCCGCGCGACGTTGCCTGCGCACCCGGGGGAGCGCGCGACGTCGTGACGCCAACCGACAACCACCCAGGGAGGCCGTCCATGCGATCAGCAATCCACCGGCTCCGCCGAACCATCCTCTCCACGGTCCTGGGCGTGGTGCTCGTCGTTCCGGGCGCGGTCGAGGCTCGCGTGGTGCGGATCGAGATCGAGCGGGTCGAGTCGCCGACGTTCGAGGGCCGCTCGTTCGGCGACGTGGGGCCGTACGAGAAGCTGGTCGGCCGCGTCTTCGGGGAGGTCGATCCGGAGGCGCCGGAGAACGCGGTCATCACCGACGTCGAGCTGGCCCCCCGGAACGCCCGCGGCCTGGTGGAGTACGCCGCCGATCTCCTCATTCTGCGGCCGGTCGACCCGTCGAAGGGCAACGGCCGCATCTTCTACGAGCTGAACAACCGCGGCCGGATGCTGTCGCTGGGCCAGTTGAACGACGCGCGCTCCGGCGGGAACGATCCGACGACCGCGGCGGACGCCGGCAACGGGTTCCTGATGCGCCGCGGGTACACCTTCGTGTCGAGCGGCTGGGACATCACGGCGGCGCCCGACGGGACGCGGCTGCGCATCGCGGCGCCCGTCGCAATCAACCGGGACGGCTCGCCCATCGTGGGACCGGCCCTCGAGGAGTTCGTCGTCGACAACGACTCGACCTTCATCGGGACGCTCACCTATGCTTCGGCGAGCCGGGACACGACCCGGGCGAGCCTGACGGTGCGGAAGCGCTATACGGACGTACCCGAGCGGATTGGGGCCGCCGAATGGGAGTACATCGACGCCCGGACGATCCGCCTGCGTCCTCCGGGCACGCCGTTCGAGCAGGGCCGACTGTACGAGCTCGCCTATCCGGCCCGCGACCCGCAGGTGGCCGGGCTCGGCTTCGCCGCGGTGCGCGACGTCGTCGCGTTCCTGCGTCACGCGGCGGCGGACGAAATGGGGGCGCCGAATCCCCTGGCGGGCTCGGTCGAGCGGGTCGTGACGATGGGTATCTCACAGGCGGCCCGTCTCCTGCGTGATCTCGTGCACCTGGGCTTCAACGCCGACGAGGACGGCCGGCGGGTGTTCGACGGCGTCCTGAACTGGATCGGCGGGGCCAGCGGCGGCTTCTTCAACTATCGCTTCGCCCAGCCGTTCCGCACCCACCGGCAGCACATCGCGCGCTGGTTCCCCGAGCGCGAGTTCCCGTTCGCCAACCATCTGCTGACCGACCCGGTGACCGGGCGCACCGACGGCCGGCTCGAACGCTGTCGCGCGAGCGGGACCTGCCCGCGGCTGATGGAGGCCAACTCGGCCAACGAGTACTGGGTGAAGGGCGCGTCGCTGCTGCACACCGACCTCGCCGGCGAGGATCTGCCGGACCCGCCGGAGGTTCGCTTCTACCTGTTCTCGAGCCTGCCCCATGCGGCGGGCACCGGTTCCAGCGGGCTCGGCATCTGCCGGCAGCCGCGGAATCCGCTGGTGGCCAACGCCGGCCTGCGCGCGCTGCTGGTGGCGCTCGACGAGTGGGTGACGACCGGGAACGAGCCGCCGGCCAGCCGCGTGCCGCGCCGCGCCGACGGATCGCTGGTTCCCCCGCTGCCGCGCGAGATGGTCGGCTTTCCGAACATTCCGGGCGTCGACTACACCGGGCTCATGAGCACGGGCGACCGCTTCGACTACGGTCCCGGCTTCGACGAGGGCATCCTGACCACCCTGCCGCCGGTATCCGCCGGCACGCCGTACCCCGTCTTCGTCCCGCGCACCGACGCCGACGGGAACGATCTCGCGGGCATTCGCCTGCCGGCGGTGGCGGCTCCGCGCGCCACGTTCACGGGTTGGGCGCTACGAGCGCCGGCATTCGGCGGACCGGACCTGTGCGACGCCGCCGGACAGCAGATCGACTTCGCCGCGACCCGGGCCGAGCGGCTCGCCAACGGAGATCCGCGGCCGTCGCTGGAGGAGCGCTACCCGGACCCGGGGGCGTACGTACGGGCGGTCTCGGCCGCGGCGCAGGACCTGGCGCGCGAGCGGCTGTTGCTCGACGAGGACGTCGAGCGGATCGTCCGCGA
>WTGR01000466.1 GCA_011523485.1 Acidobacteriota bacterium | reverse complement strand
CAGAGCTTCGCCATGATCCGCGGCGGCCACATCGACCTCGCCATCCTCGGCGCCATGCAGGTGTCGGCAACCGGCGACCTCGCCAACTGGATGATTCCCGGCGCGATGGTCAAGGGGCCGGGCGGGGCGATGGATCTGGTCTCCGGCGCCAAGCGGGTCCTGATCGTGATGGATCACCTGTCGAAGCGCGGGGACAGGAAGATCCTGAACGAGTGCAGCCTGCCGCTGACCGGCAAGGGCGTCGTCAACACGATCGTGTCGTCGCTGGCGGTCCTGGAGGTGAAGGAGGACGGTCTGCACCTGCTCGAGCGCGCGCCCGGCGTCTCCGTCGACGAGATCCGCGTGGCGACCGAGCCGGCGCTGATCACGCGCGGCGACGTGCCGGAGATCGCGGTCTGAGCCGCGGCCGAGGTTCAATCCCAGGAGCCGTCTTTCGCGGCGCGAGTAGCGGCCCGGACCGCCCGCGCCATCGCTCCGGATTCCCGCTTCGGCGCGCCGGCAGTAGGCACCGAACCACCCGATACGCGAAGACCGGTCGCGGGTAGAATCAGCGGTGCCGATCACCGGACGTGAACGCGCCCATGCCCCACCACGGCTACTTCGCCAACCTGATCCAGCAGCTCGCCGACCTGTTGCGTAGTCCCTGCCGTTCGTTACAACTGCTCAGGAAACGCCGGCACGCCTTGCTCTCCGCGGCCGTGACCGGGCAGATCGACGTGGAGAGTGCCCCATGAGGGTCACGACGGTCCGTATCCGCAACTTCCGGGGGATCCGGGAACTCGACCTCGATCTGGATGAGACCACGGTCCTCGTGGGCGAGAACAACTCGGGCAAGACGGCCGTGCTCGACGTGCTGCGGATCTGTCTCCGGGATCTCGGACCGCGCCGGCGCGTCGTCTTCGAGGCGCTCGACTTCCACCTATCGGACGCGGCGGCGGACCCTGCGACCGCGGACCCGATCCAGATCGAGATCACGTTTTCCGAGCAGACGACGGGTGAATGGAGCGACGAGCTGATTGGCCGCCTCAATCGGGACAATGTTCTCCAGGTCGACGACGACGGGCGCAGCCGCGTGATGCTGCGGGTGACGTGCGCATACGACCCGGAGAGTCGAGACTTCGATCAGCAATGGTCCTTCCTGAATCTGCACCGCGAACCACTAACCGGAGTGAACGAGCGGGCACTGACCGGCCTTCAGCGAGAGGTTTCGTACTACTATCTGCAGGCGCTGCGTGACGTCCGGCACCACTTTGGCGAAAAAGGGCCGTTCTGGCGTCCGTTTCTGAAGGATGCTCGACTTCCCGCCGAGCAGAAGGCCGAGATCGAGAGGAGGCTGAGGGAAGTGAACGACCTGGTCGTCAGGTCCCACGACAGCTTCCGGCAGGTGCACGACGGTCTGCACCACGTGCAGGACGTCGTTCCGCTCGCGGCAGGCGACGTCGTGTCCATCGAAGCCGTTCCGGGTCGAATATTCGACATGCTCGCCAAGGCCCAGATCAACCTCGGATCCGTCACGGGCGCCAGGATTCCCCTGCACCGTCATGGCGAGGGCACACAGAGCCTGTCAGTGCTGATGTTGTTCACCGCGTTTCTGGAAGCGTGGCCGGCGGGCGCCCCGATCCTGGCGCTGGAGGAGCCGGAAGCCCATCTTCATCCGTCGGCGGTGCGGGCGTTGTGGCGTCTCGTAAGAGACTTCACTGGCCAGAAACTGATCTCCACCCACAGCGGCGATCTGCTCGCCGAGACCGAGGTCCATCAGATTCGTCGGCTGGCCCGTACGCGGGACGGCATCCGGGCCTTTCGAGTTCCCGCCGACCTGCTCTGTGCCGAAGAGACGCGCAAGTTCCACTATCACATCCGGCAGGCTCGCGGCGAGTTGCTGTTCGCCCGTTGCTGGCTACTCGTCGAGGGCGAAACCGAGGCTTGGATTTATCCGGCCGCCGCGCGTGCGACGGGCATCGACCTGCACCGTGAGGGAATCAGGGTCGTCGAATACAGACAGACGGATGTGGGCCTCCTGGCCAAGATCGCGAACGCGCTCGGCATAGCCTGGTACTGCGTCGGCGATGACGATGCAGAGGGGGAAAACACTCGCGCGGCACTGCAGGCGCACTTGGGTGGAGCCGACGAGCAGGATCGGATGGTGTTTCCTTACGAGGATATCGAGGTCCATCTTCTTGAAAACGGGTATGACGACGTCTACGACGACTTCATGCCCGACCAGAAGAGGGCCATGATAGAGGGTGCGCGCGGTGATGCCGGCTACTGGAGCAGCTATGCCCAGACGCTGCCGGGAAGAGCGAAAACGCGCGCGACCGCGGCGGTGGCCGCGGCGACGGAGCAACGTGGCGATGACGGAGTTACCGTCGCGATCCGCGACGTGCTGGAGCGGGTCGCTTTGCTTGCGCGGGGCGCATGATGGCTGTCGACCTCGATACCCTCAACGCGAATCAGCGCAGCGCGGTGTCGTGGAGCGACGGTCCGCTGCTCGTGCTGGCGGGACCGGGCTCCGGCAAGACGCACGTGCTGACCTCCAGGGTCGTCCGGATACTGGAGGAGGGCAATGCCACGTCGGTCCTGGCGTTGACGTTCACGACAAAGGCCGCCGCCGAGATGAGGGCGCGTGTAGACCGACTGCTCGGCCGGCGGGCGGAGCGTGTCCGCTTGTGCACGTTCCACTCGTTCGCCGCCGACCTGCTTCGCCAACATGGAAGTCACTTGGGCCTGCGGCCCGACTTCAGCCTGATCACGCAGACTGAAGATCGGATCGCGATGGTCGATGAAGCGGCAGCCTCCCTGCAGAATGACCGCGCGGCCGTACCGGAGGATCGGAGAAACCTTCTGACGCTGGTCGATCGTCTGCTCGCGGACTCCTACGATGGCAGCGCATTGGCGCCTTCGCTGGTCGACGCCCCGACATGGGTTCCCCGGTTGTTCTCACGCTACTGCCAGACTCTCGTCACCGCGAACCGACTGGATTTCGGGAGCCTGCTGCACTTCGCTCGGCGCCTGCTTGCGGAAAAGCCGGGCGTGGCGCGAGTCGTGCGGCTGGGTTGGACGCATCTGTGCGTCGATGAATTCCAGGACACGAACCGGGCGCAATACGACTTGCTACGGCTGATTGCTCCAGACCGGCGCGCCCGCCTGTTCGTCGTGGGGGACGAAGATCAGATCATCTACCAATGGAACGGCGCGAACCCGGAGAGGCTGGCGCAACTTCGGCAGGACTATGACATGCACGTAGTGCAGCTTCCGGAGTGCTATCGTTGTCCGGCGTCGATCATCGCCCTCGCCAATCACCTGATCGTCCGCAACGCGCGCCGATTCCCGGACAAGACTCCCCTGCAGGCCTCGCCCGCCAGCGAGCACGCCGACGCCAACGGCGTGCGGTGCGAGGCCTTCGCATCGCCGGACGAGGAAGTGGCCTTCATTCCGAGAGACATTCGTAGCCGGAAGCTCAACGGCTCCGAATGCGTGGTGCTCGGCCGCACCGCGAAGCTGCTGGGACGCGCCGCTTCCGCGCTGGCCGACGCCGGGTTCGAGCCGTGCGTGACGCAGCGCAAAACCGATTTCGAATCGCCGGCGATAGGCGTTCTCACCGCAGCGTTGCGCTTGGCGAATGCACGCCACGACCGCGACATTCTGCGCAGGCTGTGCCTGGCGTGGGAGCGACTTGCGGACGACTCTCTCGAACTGGATGCCGTCGCGGCGTCGGCCGCGCTTGTGGGCGGCGACTTCCTGCGGGCCTGGACGGACGCGGCATCGGTGACCGCGTCGCATCGAACCGAAGCGGTGGTCGAGCGAATTCGGACGGATCTGGTGGACTCGATCGCATTTCCGGCGGTCGTTGACTGGTTCCTGCAACAGGGCTGGCGGTCATGGGGAGGAAACGACGATGAACTGCTCGCGGAAGAGTTGAAGACCTGGCGGGAGTTGCACAACGACTTGGTTCGCGAGCACGGCAGCGGCAGGTTGACCCTGAACGTCTACCTACAGCAGATGGACCTGATTTCGAAGGCGCCCCGTCCCGGACCTGACGCAGTGCGCTGCATGACCGTGCATGGCTCGAAAGGGCTGGGGTTCAGGCACGTCTATCTGATCGGCATGGCGCAGGAGGTATTCCCTTCGTTTCAAGCCCTGCGGAAGGGACCGCAGAGCCGAGAGCTGGAAGAGGAACGTCGCAACTGTTTCGTCGCCATCACGCGCGTCGAGCGGACGTTGACTCTTACCCGGGCGCAGCGCTACCACGGATATCCAAAAGCACCGTCTCAGTTCCTCGGCGAGATGGGACTTGTTGGGCAACCGCCATGCTGATCCGGAGACTGAAGGTTTCGGGACTCCTGTCCTTCGGACCAAAGGGCATCGATCTGCCGATGGAGCCGCTGAACGTGCTGATCGGCCCGAACGGTTCGGGAAAGTCCAATCTTCTCGAAGTGCTCGCGTTGCTTCGCGCCGCGCCGAGGAACCTCGCAGAGCCAGTCAGGAGACGGGGGGGTATCTGGGAGTGGCTCTGGAAGGGAGAAACATCGCCCGGTGAGGCGAGTGTGGAGGCGATCGTCTACCCGCGATCCAGGAAAGGACCGCTACGGCACGCGTTGACCATGGCAGACAACGGCGGCCGGTTGGAGGTGACCGCCGAGGAGATCGCGTACCGCGGCGGATCGGCGGCCGTACGGCGCGCGTTATGGCATAGGTCCGATTGCAGCGGCAGACTTTCATTGGGAGCGGGACTACCGGCTGTCCGGCGGCCGGCATGCATTCAGCACTCGCCGGCCGGACAATGCGGTGTTGGAGAGCGACGATAGTGATAACGCCAAACCCGAAGAATCGGTCCTGTCGCAGATTCGCGATCCTCGCGCATACCACTTTCTGAGCGTATTGCAGGAAGAGTACGAGCGTATCCGCCTGTACCAGAACTGGTCATTCGGACCGGCGGCAGCGCTGCGCCGGGGGCAGAGCACACATGGACCGAGTGATTTTCTGAAGGACGGCGCCGAGAACCTGGCGCTCGTGCTCTCGCACTTTCGAGGGCAAGCCAAGAGGCAACTTGTTGAGGCGCTGCACGAGTTGTTCGACGGCATCGTGGACGTGTCCTGTCCGGTGACCGGCGGCACCGTGGCGCTCTTCCTTGAGGAGCGCGGCGGGCGTCAAATCCCGGCGACGCTCCTTTCCGACGGCACGCTCCGGTACCTGAGCCTGCTCGCGATCCTGCTGCACCCCGCGCCTCCATCGCTGATCGCATTGGAGGAGCCGGAGCTCGGCCTGCATCCGGATGTCGTCGCGGCGACTGCGAAGCTGCTCGTGCAAGCGTCCGAACGGACGCAGATCGTCGTTACGACCCATTCGCGCATGCTAGTCGACGCCCTGACGGACCATCCCTCCAGCGTCGTCGTCTGCGAGAAAGAGAACGGCGAATCACGATTCGAACGTCTGGATGGGGCAGAACTGAAGGCGTGGTTGGACAAGTACAGCCTCGGCGAGCTCTGGAGCTCGGGCGAACTGGGAGGTAACCGCTGGTGAGCGCGGTGATCTACATCGAAGGCGGCGGAGATCGAGACGAGAACCTCGCTCGTCTGTTCCGGCGCGCCTGGACGAAGTTCTTCGAAGCGGCCGGACTTGAAGGACGCATGCCGCGTGTCGTGCGCGGCGGCGGGCGCGCCAGAACCTTCGATCTTTCGGACGGCGATTGGGAACCCGCGTCGCGGGCGCATCCCGCTCCTGCTCGTGGACAGCGAGGCCGACGTGGCAGCCGGCCATTCCGCGTGGCGGCACCTTCGGGCGCGTGACCGTTGGGACCGACCAGAGAGCGCCCGCGACGATCAGGTATTCCTGATGGTCCAGGTCATGGAGACGTGGCTTGTGGCGGATCGGAACACGCTGCGGAGGTACTTCGGTGCACAGTTTCGGGAGAACACCCTTCGGCAATGGCCCGATCTGGAAAACGTGCCCAAGCATGGCGTGCTCGACGCGCTCGCCCGAGCGACCGCCGGGTGCGCGCGACGCTAGGCCAAAGGGGAGGTCTCATTCGAGCTGCTGGCACGGATCGACCCCGCCCATGTCGAGGCCGAGTGCCCTCATGCACGGGCGCTCCTGAATTGCCTGCGCACCATCTGAACCGACGTCGAAGCCCTGAAGCCGACACCGCCGCCGATGAAGAACGCGTCCACGTAGTCGCCGAGTTGGTGGACGTCGTGAACCGGCATGAGCCGCTACCCCGATGCGACGGCCTGTCCGATGACCCCCAGCGCGCGGGCGAGCGCCTTCCGCCGCCAGAGCCGCCGCGCGGGGCAGAAGCATTCGACCAGCTCCCGCTTCGCGCGCTCGTATGCGGAAGCGGCGGGCGTGGAATGGTGGTGCGCCCGGTTCTCGGCACGCAGGGCGGCGAGCACGCGCAGCGGCCCGTAGGTGCCGAATTCCAGACAGGCGAAGCGGTAGTCGCACGGCCCGGCGTGGCGGGCGAGCCACGCACCCATCACGCCGCGCGCGGCGTAGGGCGTATCGTCACCGACCGGAACGACGCGTTCCGGATCGAACCGCGCGCGGTACCAGTCGAGATCGTGCACGTGCGGCGGCTCGATCAGGAGTCGGTAGTCCGCGTACTCGCCGAGCCCGGAGTGCAGGTCCAGGTGCACCACTTCGTCCGCCGCCCGGGTCCAGCTCCAGAAGCGTTCCCGAACGAGACGAGTCGGCGCCGCGGCCTCGCGCCCCCCGAAGAACAGACCCGACGGGTGCTCGTACTGGCCGGTCGCGACGGCGTTCTGCAGGACGGCCAGCCCGTGACGCCGCACCGCCCAGGCCGCCCGCAGACGGAAGGCGTCCAGTCGCGACGGCGGTGTCGCCGGGTTCAACAGGTCGTGAACCCGGTCGTAGTGGTCGGGTGTGCCGGCGTACGTCTCGTCGTCGTCGAGGAAGTTGCGGTTGAGGTCGACGTTGTCCTCGTTCGCGCGCCGGCGCCAGGCGAAGCCGAATGGATTGAGCGCGTGCAGCAGCACGACGAGCGTGCCGCCGGGTATCGACACGGCACCTTCGCGCAACCGGCTGAGCCAGGCGAGCTGGACGGCGGACCCGAAGAAGCCCTCGACGCCATGGAGCCCCGACGAGACGACCACCGCGCGGCGCGGGTTCCGGGCACCGACCGGCGCCACGTCGACGGCCAGCTCGCAACCGCCCGGCCCCTGCCCGGCGACCGGGTAGTGCTCCAGCGGCGCCGGCGCGGCGCGCGCCGCCTCGCGGAAGCGCGCGCGGGCCGCCCGATAGCCTCCCGAGAACGGATCGAACACGGCGCCGCCGGTTACTCCGGCATCAACGCGAACGTCCAGATCGAGCCGCCCGCCGGCACCAGGCCGCGGGCGTAGCGGTTGGCGAGACCGCCGCCGAGTCCGGACGCCACCGTCACCTGCTGCCGCCCGTCGAGCGTGTAGGTGATCGCCGTCGCGTTCACGCTGGATCCGGTCTGGAACTCCCAGAGCGTCTCGCCGGTCTCCTCGTCGAGGGCGACGAACTCACCGGTGATCTTCCCGGTGAACAGCAGCCCGCCGCCGGTGGCGAGCACCCCGGCCGAGCTGGGGAAATCGTGCATCGGGATCTCCCACTTCTTCTCGCCGGTCAGCGGATCGATGGCCACGATGTGGCCGAGCAGGTCTCCGGGCTCCACTTGCGGAAAGCGGTTCGTGACGCCGGTGGAGCTCGCCCCGAGCACGAATTCCTGGGGCTCGGGAAGGAGCCGCTGGATGCGCGGCACGTGCCACGTCGTCGAGTAGATGAGGCCGGTGTCGG
>WTGR01000541.1:2460-7802 GCA_011523485.1 Acidobacteriota bacterium | reverse complement strand
GTAGTCGCGCTTGCTCACGCCTTGGCCACCCTGACCATGGCTGCCCGCAGCAGCTTCTCGTGGAACAGATATCCCCGGCGCAGCTCGTCGATGACGTCCCCGTCCTCGCGGCCCTCGCTGGCCTGGTACGCCACCGCCTCGTGCAGGTTCGGATCGAAGCGGGCGCCGGCCGTGTCGATCGAGGTTACGCCGCGCTTGCGGAGAATCTCCAGCAACTGCCGGTGAATGAGCTCGATCCCCGCGCGGTACGCCTCGACCCCGCCCGCGTCGGTCGAGGCCCCGAGGGCCCGCTCGAAGTCGTCCAGCAGGGGCAGCAGCGCCACGATGAGGATCCTCTCCGCCTGCCGGTTGGCCTCTGCCCGGTCGCGCTCGACGCGCTTCTTGAAGTTGTCGAACTCCGCCTGCTTGCGGAGCAGCAGGTCGCGGAACTCGTCGCGCTCCGCCGCCAGATCCGGAATCGGCTCCGATTCGGCGGAACTCGATGCCGTATCAACCGGTACGGCTTCGGCGTGCCCGGGGCCCGCGTCTTCCGCGGACTGCGGCCGGCTCGAATCTTCGTCGAACTGCGCCGGGCTGGAATCTTCTTCGGGCTGCTCCGGGTTCGCTGCCGACTCGGGCTGCCCTGGATTCGCGTCTTCTTCAGGCTGTGCCGGGTTCACGTCGTCTGTCATGTTCGGATGAGGCCGTCTGGTCGACGAGCACCCGGCTGACGGCGCGCGAAACCTGATCCACCGCCGAGATCGCTCGGGAATAGCGCATGCGCCGCGGGCCGATGATGCCGATGCGCCCGGTGCGGGCGCCGTCGAAGTAGGTGGAAGCCACGAGGCTGAAGGCCTGCATCTCCGGCGACGAGTTCTCCGTGCCGATCACGACCGTCAGCCCCGGGCCGTCGAGGTATTCGTCGAGGACCCGAACGAGCAGGTCCTTGCGCTCGATCATCGCGAGCAGCGTGCGGAGGATGCCGAGCGGCACGCGGTCCTCGCCGTCGGAAACCTCCTCGGCGAGAAACCAGGCGCCCTCGACGAAGAGGTGGTTCGGCGGGACCATTTCCTCGAGCGTCAGACTTGCCAGGCGCAGGGCGCGCGAGCGAAGCTGGTCGTAGAGCATGCGTTCCTGCCGCAGTTGCTCGACCACCGCCCTCCGCACGTCCAGCAGCGGCAGGCCGGCGAACGTCTCGGACAGGTACCGGGCGCCCTCCTCCAGTGCGCCGCGGTCCGTCTCCTCGCCGAGGTCCACCGCCTTGTGCACGGTCTCGTCGTCGCCGGTCGTGACCACCACCAGGATCTTCGTGCTGCCCAGCGACACGAACTGGATGCGCCTGAAGGTGCCCGCCGCCACCCGGGGCAGGCAGGCGAACGCCAGATGATGGGAGGCGACCGACAACTCGTGCGATACGTTCGACAGGACGTCGCTCAGCGTGCCGGCCTGCCGCAGCCGCGCCTCGACGTCCGGCGGGGGATCGGCGTCGCGCCGGCGGCTGAGGAGCCGGTCGACGAAGTAGCGGTAGCCGCGATCCGTCGGCACGCGGCCGGCGGACGTATGCGGCTGCCAGATGTAGCCCGCCTGCTCCAGCTCGGCCATCACGTTGCGCACCGAGGCGGACGACAGCCCGACATCGCCGTGCTGGGCGAGCCAGAGAGAGGACACCGGCTCGCCCGTTTCGATGTACTGGGTGATCAGCGTGCCCAGGATGCCGCTGGCTCGCTGCGTGAGCCGACCGAGGTCGTGGTCCTGGATCGTGGCCCGAGATGTCATGGTGCGCGCCGCGGCCCGGCAACGCGACCAGCCATGCCGGCCGCGCTCGGTCAACGACCTCCGATTATAGCAGCCGGTGCCGCCGCGCCGCTCGATACGGCTTCTCCGTCAGGGCGTTCAACGGCCGTCCCGGCGACGGGGGGAGACCACCGCAACGGCTTCACGGCCGCCTCGGCCGCCGCCTCGACGCTGCCGGCTTCCAGCTTGCCGTACTTGACGGCGATCAGCTCGGCGAGAATGCTGACGGCGATCTCCTGGGGCGTCACCGCGCCGATGTCCAGGCCGACCGGGGCGTGCAGCCGCTCCGGACTGGCTATCGTCACGCCGGCTTCGCGTAGCGCGTCGTGCAGTCGCGCGACCTTGGCCTTGCTGCCGATCAGGCCGAGGTAGCGGAGCGGACGCGGTGCGAGGGCGCGGAGTGCATCCAGGTCGTGGCGGTGGCCGCGGGTCAGGATGACGGCGTAGGCGGTGGGAGGAAAGTTCGTGTTCTCGAGCCACGTCGGGATGTCGTCGACGGCGACCTCGACGGCATCCGGGAACCGTTCCGCATTGGAGAACTTCTCGCGGTCGTCGATGACGTGGACCCGGAATCCGGCCGGCGCCGCCAGGCGCCCGAGCTCCAGCGCCACGTGGCCGGCGCCTACCAGGTACAGGTGCGGCGAGGCCTCGAGCGGCTCGATGTAGACCTCCATCTGTCCTCCACAGATGAGTCCGGACTCTTCCGCGATGTCGTCGGCGAGCTCGTACCGCGCGACGAGCGGCCGGCGGGTCTCCAGCGCGCGGCGCGCCTTCCAGAACGCGTCGTTCTCGTAGCACCCGCCGCCGATGGTGCCGATCGTGCGTCCGTCGGCGAAGACCAGCATCTTCGCGCCGACGCGCTGCGGAGTGGAGCCCTGGGTGCGGATGATGGTGGCGAGCGCCGCGGACTCGCCGCGGGCGAACACGTCGTTGACGGCCTGGAAGACCTCTTCGTTCATCTCGGTGCGGCCCAGTATACCGCGCGCCGCCCCTCGCCGCGGACCGTTACACCGTGAGCAGCCAGTGATGGCCGGGGTCGAGCGGAAGGTGGCCCAGCAGCCGGTCGACGAGCACGAAGCCGTGCCGGTTCAGGAAATGGACGCCGGCGACGCTCCGTTCCTGGGGTGCGCCGCCGGGAAAGCTCTGCGCCCGCGCTCGCTCGAACTGCCGGCGCAGGGTCGAATCCTTCCGCTTGGCGGCCGACACGACCTTGCCGCGCAGGTTGCCGAGCTCCCTGGCGATGCGGCCGGCCGTCGACGAGGCTGCTCCGGCGAGTGTCGGATCGAGCGTCGGGACGGCGTTCCGAATAGTGTCGAGATGCCCGGCCGCGGACTGCTCGGCCGCTGCGATCGCCTGTTCGATCGCCTCCGGAATCTGCTGCGCCAGCAGCCGGTTCAGCGCCGCGTCGTCGCGCGGCCGGAGCTGCGCGAAGTCGACTTCGTAGCGGTTCAGGAACCTGACGGTCGCCGCGTCGACGAGGGTGGCGCTCGCCCGCGGGTAGATGATGGGCATCGGGACGTCGAACGCCGCGTAGATGCCTCGCAGTTGGCCGAGGTAGGCAAGCTCGCTGGGACCCGCCACGTAGGCCACGGTCGGCAGGAGCGTGTCCTGCACGACGGGCCGCAGCAGCACGTTGGGGCTGAACCGCGCCGGCTCGGTGTCGATGTCCTCCAGCAGGGCCTGTGCCGCGAGCGTCCGTCCGCCGGAAGAGAACGTGCCGTCGATCGCGCGAATCGCCTGCCGGGCGCCGTCGAGCCGAAACAACGCGACGGCCCCGGCGGCGGGAGAGGCCTGGGCGTGGTAGCCCAGGGCGGTCAACTCCGCCCCGGCGTCCGCCGCGAGTCGCGCGGTGCGGCCCGGGTTCCCGATCTCGCGCTTGAACAGGGATCGCACGAACGGCTTGGCGGCGGGATCGGAGGCATCGAAGACCACGAGTCCGTGATCCCCCAGGAGCCGGTCGAGCCAGCGCGCGAACGCGTCCACCAGGCGCATTCCCGGTGCGTAGGACGCGGCCAGCGCGTCGATTACCTCGGCGGTGAACTCGGTCGGCGGCAGGGCGGCGCGCAGACTGTCGAGCACGCCCCGTATCGAGTCGTCCAGGACGACGGCGGCCGCGCTCGTGCCGGGCGGCGCGTCGACCTCGAGCGAGACGGAGACCCGCTGCAGCTCTCCGTCGAGGACGTGGCAGCCGCGTATCTCCTCGATGTCGTGGTCCTCGGCGTCGACCCAGAAGACGGGGACCGCGGCGGCGCCGTGCTCGTCGGCGAGCCGGCGGGCCAGGCGCACCGCGGTGATCGCCTTGTGCAGCGTGAAGAGCGGTCCCCCGAACAGGCCGGCCTGCTGCCCGGTGACCACGGCCACCGTGTCCGCGTCGCGCAGGCGCGCGGCGGCCGTTCGCGCCGCGGCGGGCGCCCCGCGGTTGTCGAGCTGCCGCAGGACGAGGTCGGCGATCGCCGCGTCCGGCCGCCGCCGCCGGCGGCTCTCCAGCGCGTCGATCCAGCTCGCCGCATGCGACGGGGACCCGGCGAAGTAGGGCGCGAGCCGCTCGAAGGCGTGGCAGTAGTCGCGAATCAGACGCCCGGTCCACGGCAGCCGCCGGTCGTCCAGACGAATTCCGGGGCTCTGTTGCGCGCCATCCATTGAATGGGAAACCTCCCCCATGGTACCATCCGGAAACCAGCCGGGGGATTTCGACCACTGACACGCGAGGACGCCGGGGAGTTTCCTGTTCCTGGTGCATTCGGGCCCTATCGGGTCATGCATCAGGTCGGTACCGGGGTTCTCGGCCCCGTCTATCTCGCCCGTGAGTCCGACGGCGACAGGGCCGTCGCCATCAAGTCCTTCCATCTCGATTTGACCCCGGAGCAGGTCGAGGTCTTCGCCAACGCCCTGGCGCACATCGTCAACGTGGAGGCGTCGCACCCCGCGATCGTCGCGCCGCTCGCCGCGGGACTCGAGTCGGGCACGCCGTTCATGGCCTACGAGTACGTCGAGGCGGAGTCGCTCGACGTCGTCCTGCGGCGCGAGGCGCGCCCCGCCGAGGGGCTGGCATGGATCTCTGCGCTTGCCGACGCGGTGGATGCGGCGCACGCGCTCGGTCTCGTGCATGGAGCCCTGCATCTGCGAGACGTGCTGGTGACCTCCGAAGGCGTGTGCGCGACCGGCTTCGGCATCGCGAGCGCCCTCGAGCACGTACGACTGGGGTTTCCCGTGCGGAGGCCGTACACGGCCCCGGAGGTGACGGCGGGTCGCCGCTGGGGTCCGCCGGCGGATCGCTTTGCCGTGGCGGTGCTGGCCTACGAGCTGCTCACCGGCGCGCGGCCGTCGGCGGCCGGCGACGAGCCGATTGCCGACCTGGTCGACTTGCGGCCGGACGTCGCCGACCCCGCGGGACTCCAGCAGGCGTTCCGCAACGCGTTGGCGGAGGACCCGGGCATCCGGTCGGCGTCGGCCGCCGGGTTCGCGGCGGCCCTTTCGCGGGCGATCGGAGACGAGTCCGGCGCGAGCCGTCCGGCGGCGGCGCCCGCCGGGACCGCCTTCGCCGCGGGCTCCGAGCAGGAATCGGCGGC
>WTGR01000541.1:0-2360 GCA_011523485.1 Acidobacteriota bacterium | reverse complement strand
CGGCGGCCGGCAGCGAGGGCGGCGCAGCCGGGCGCGCGCCGACCCCGCCGGTTCAGATCGCCCTGCCCGATGCGCTGGGCGGCCTCGAGGAGCAGGATGCCGATGCCGGCGCGGGGACCGCGGGCGGCGACGACGGCGGGTCGCGCGGCGCCCGGTCACGCCGGCCGGCGCACCCGCCGCGCTCCAAGCGCCGCCCGCCCTATCGTTCCGAGGCGCCGCGGCGTTCGGGGCCCGTCGTCGCGGTGCGGGACGAAGTGCAGTGGGATCCGCTGGACGAGCCGCGGGCCGCTCAGCCGTCCGCCCCCGGGCCCGCGTACGGCGACGACGACGTGCCGCCGCCCCCGTCACCCACTTCGATACGCACGGTGGCGCCCGTGGTTGCCGCCATGGCGGTCGGCGTGGTGGTGGCGTACCTGGTCAGCACGGGACTCGGCACCTCGGGCGACGAGCGCGTCGGGGTAGCGGACCCGCCGAGCGAGAGCGCAGGGGCGGGGGTGGAGTGGAGCGAGCAGACCGTGGCCGGCTCCGGCGGCGCGCCGTTGTCCGTTCCCGCCGGCGGGGCGCAGGCGCCCGGCTCCCCGCAGCCGCAGGCGCTCGTCGAGGAGCCGGTGGTGCCGGTCGGCGACCCGCCCATGGCGGGTGGCGCGCCGCCGCCCCGGCCGGTCGTTCCCGACTCGCGGGAGCAGAGTCCGCCGGTGCCGGAGACCGCCGCGGCGGCCGTTCCCGTCGAGCCGCCCGCGGCGGCGGGGTCGCTCGATGTTGCCGCCGCCGCGCCGGGGACGGCGTTGCCGCCGGCGGCGGGTGCGGGCCCGAGCGCCGATCCGACGGCGGCCGCCGCCGGATCGCTGTACGTCGACTCCCGCCCCGTGGGGGCCGCGGTCAGCGTCGACGACGTCGTGGTGGGCGTGACTCCGATGGAGGTGTCGGGCGTGGATTTCGGCGCCCGGCGGGTGCGGATCGAGTTGCCGGGCTACCGGCCGTGGGCGACCGAGGTCGACGTTTCCGGCGCGGAACGGATCCGCGTCGCCGCGCGGCTCGAGCCGGAGGGCCGGCGATGAAGGCGGTGCTCGCCCTCGAGGACGGTACCTGGTACGCCGGCCGCGCGGTGGGCGCAACCGGCGTCAATGCCGGCGAGGTGGTCTTCAACACCAGCATGACGGGCTATCAGGAGATCCTGACGGATCCGTCGTACGCCGGGCAGATCGTCACGATGACCTGTCCGCAGATCGGCAACTACGGCGTTGCCGAGGCGGAGGACGGGGAGTCCGGCGCACCGCGCGTGGCCGGATTCGTCATGCGCGACGATTCGCCGATCGCCAGCAACTGGCGGGCCACCGGGACGCTGCACGACTATCTCGCGTCGCACGGCGTCGTCGGCATCTCCGGTATCGACACCCGCGCGCTGACGAGACTGCTGCGCACGGCCGGCGTCATGCGCGGCGTCATCGGCACGGGGGCGATCGACCCGGACGCGCTCGTCGCGCAGGCGCAATCTGCCCCCCGCATGGAGGGCAGCGACCTGGTTCGCTCGGTCACCTGCGCGGCGCCGTTCGACTGGCGCCCCGAGGACGACAAGCCCGCCGCCGGGTTCGAGATGGAGCCGGAGCGGCGCGCGGTGCGTCCGTTGCGCGTCGCCGCCTACGATCTGGGCATGAAGCGCAACATCCTGCGCCGTCTGGCCGCGCACGGCTGCGAGGTCAGGGTCTTCCCGGCCACGGCGCCGGCCTCCGATCTGCTGGCGATGCGGCCGGACGGCATCTTCTTCAGCAACGGCCCGGGCGATCCCGCCCCGCTGGACTACGCGGTCCGCAACGCGCGCGCGGTGATCGACAGCGACGTGCCGGCGTTCGGCATCTGCCTGGGTCACCAGGTGCTCGGCCGAGCCCTCGGCGCGCGGACCTACAAGCTCAAGTTCGGTCATCGCGGCGCCAATCATCCGGTCCGCAACGTGGCCACGGGAAAGATCGAGATCACCTCCCAGAACCACGGTTTCGCCGTGGATCCCGAGTCGGTGCCGGACGACGTGGAGGTCACGCACCTGAACCTCTACGACGGCACGATAGAAGGACTGCGCCACACGCGGCTCCCGGTCTCCTGCGTGCAGTATCATCCCGAGGCGTCGCCCGGACCGCACGACGCCGACTATCTCTTCCGCGGCTTCATCGATGCGATGGAGCAGCGAGTGGGACGGTCCGCGCGCGCCTGAACCCGTAAGACCACCGTCTCCCAACGTCCGCCATGCCCCGCCGTACCGACATACAACGCGTGCTCGTCATCGGATCGGGTCCGATCGTCATCGGGCAGGCCTGCGAGTTCGACTACTCCGGCACCCAGGCCTGCAAGGCGCTGCTCAGCGAGGG
>WTGR01000666.1 GCA_011523485.1 Acidobacteriota bacterium | reverse complement strand
GGTAGATCGCCAGCGCCTCGGCGCGCAGCTCGTCGGTGAAGTCGATCAGGTCCTCCTCGAGCGCCCCGTTGGTCAGGTACAGCGGCGGCTTCGTCGGATACGGCTGCGTGGGGGAGGTGCGCTCGCCGGGCACCGTCGAGGGCGGGACCGGGCGCTCCTCGATGGGCCAGACCGGTTCGCCGGTGGCCCGGTCGAAGACGAACGTGAACCCCTGCTTGGTGATCTGCGCGACGGCCTTTATCGGCCGCCCGTCGACCGTGATGTCGATCAGGTTCGGCGCCGCGGGCAGGTCGTAGTCCCACACGGCATGGTGGACGAACTGGAAGTGCCAGACCCGCTCGCCGGTCTCGGCGTCGAGGCAGACCAGCGAGTTCGCGAACAGGTTGTCGCCGGGGCGATGCCCGCCGTAGTAGTCGGTGACCGGCGAGCCGACCGGCAGGTAGACGTACCCGAGATCGGGGTCCGCGCTCATGTTGGACCAGACGTTGGCCCCGCCCGACCACTTCCACGACTCGTTGCCCCAGGTCTCGTTGCCGAACTCGCCGGGCTGCGGGATCGTGTGGAAGATCCACTTCATCTCGCCGGTGCGGACGTCGTAGCCGCGCACGTGTCCCGGCGGCGCCTCCTTGCGGCCCCGGCCCTCCGTGATCGCCGAGCCGACCACCACCGTGTCGCCGGCCACGAGCGGGGCCGAGCTGACCGCGTACTGGCTGGTGTCGATGATGCGGCCGAGGCCGCGCGTGAGGTCGACCCGCCCATTGCGGCCGAACGCCGGATCCGGCTGGCCGGTCTTCGCGTCCACGGAGACCAGCCACGTCCGTCCGCCGGCGTAGAGCAGCCGGGATTCCTCGCCGTCGGACCACCAGGCGAGCCCTCGCGTCAGGAAGCCGTGCACGGCGGGGCGGCCGTCCAGGTAGAGGCCGGGGTCGTAGCTCCAGAGCGTCTCGCCGGTCGTCGGCTCGATCGCCGCGACCTGCCCCAGGTTGGTGGTGGTGTAGAGCACGCCGTCGACCACCAGGGGCGTCACCTCGTAGGCGTAGGTGCGGAAACGCTGCCCGTCGCGGATGACCGGGTTCTCGGCGCGCAGCTTGTCGTCGACCGACGTCCAGGTCCACGCGATACGGAGCCGGTCGACGTTGTCCGCCGTAATCTGATCGAGGGGCGTGTACTTGGTGTGGCCGGGATCGCCGCCATAGAAGCGCCACTCGTGCGGGTCGGCGCCGGTCTGGCCATGCCCCTCTGCCGGCGCCAGCGCCGCCATGGCCGGAAACAACATCCCGGCGAGGAAACGTGTCGCCGTGCGCGCGCCGATCCATCTCATGATCTGCACCTCGGAAGCTCCGCGTACAGGGCTCATTCTAAGCGGACGGCTCTCCGCGGGCGCCTGGGGAATCGCGACGCCACGGTGCCTGCTCTGCACTACACTGAAGTTGTTCCGATGTTCGATACGCACGCCATCGCCCGCAGCCTGACTGATGCCGACCTCACGCCGGAACAGGCGGATGCCATCACCGACGCAATCCGCCCGGCTGCTGAGCGCGACATGGCCGGCCTGGCGACGAAAGCCGACCTCGCGGAACTGCGCGTCGATCTGGCCGGCCTCGAGGCCCGCCTCATCAAGTGGATGATCGGCATCGTGTTCGCGGGCGCCGGCCTCGTAATCGCCGGCCTCCGCCTCATCGAGTGACGCCGGCGGGACCGCGTCAGGGATCTGTTCGAGTCCAGCGTCCGCGAATCGTGATGCTGTTCGTCGTGCCGGGCAGCGTCAGGTCGAAGACCTCCTCGAAGCTGCGCGCATCCGTTCGCGTCACGGTGAGCGTCGCCCGCGTGCCGGGCGCGTTCTCCGACGTCTCGAGGACGAACACCATGCGCTCCGGCGGCGTCGACGCGTCGTCGAGGACGAACGTGTTCACGAACCCCTCGCTGTTGAACTGGCGCAGGACGTACGTGTCGCGGTCGTCGTCGTGGCTGAGCACGGTCCAGTCCTCGTGGTCGTCGCCGTCGGGCAGGCCGTCCTGCGGCGGGAAGACCGACCGGTTCCGGCCCAGCAGATACCGGTCCTGCAGCACCAGCTCGTACGTGCGCCGGCCGCGGCCGGCGCCGAACGTGGCGGACTCGTCCCCGGTCCACGCACCGATGAAGAACTCGAACGCGGACCAGCGATCCGGTGTGCCGGCCTGCCGGCCCGAGGCGGAAACGGCGATGGATGCGAACAGCAACGTGGTCACGATGGCTCTCATGGAATCCTCCCGGGTAGACATGGTCGAGCGACGGGGCTCACGGTACCGCGTCCGGTGGGGCCCGGGATTGTAAGGAATCGACAAGCGAGGAGTCTGCGCCGCGGAAACGGCGTGGAGACGGCGAGCGGCGGGGCGGGCAGCCACTACCGGCGGTTGAAACTGTCTGCACCGCAGAACCCCGCGGACGACGCCGGGCGGGGCGCTACTCCACATCCAGCGCCGACACGCGCGGGCTGGCCGCGAACTCCCCCGGCGTCATGCCCGAGAAAGCCCTGAACTCGTGGATGAAGTGGGCCTGGTCGTAGAACCCGGCGTCGTGGGCCACCCCCGTCAGCCGGGCGTCCGGGGCGCGGCGCAGGCGCCGGCACGCGCGCAGGAACCGCGCCAGCCGCGTCAGGTGCTTCGGCGTCATGCCCAGGGCGGCGGCGAACGTCCGCTCGAGACGCCGCTGGCTGACGCCCAGCGAGCCGGCGACGCGATCGATGCGCAGCGGCGCGCGTGTCCGCCACAGCGCGCGGACGAGCGCCGAGACATCCTGCTTGTGGTGAGCGTCGAGACGCCGCCGCAGGAATGCCTGGACCGCGCCGGCCCGATCCTCGTCGGTCGCGGCCGTCGCGATCCGGTCTTCGACCTCTCGCACGTCGCGGCGGGGCCATACCTCGTCCGCGGGCGTGGCGCGATCCCCGACGTCGCGCATCGGAACCGGCAAGAAATGGTGCGCGCCCCACGGATGAAACCGCACCGAGACGAATCCGCCGGCCCCGGCCGGCTGGATCTCGACGTAGCGGCCGATCTGGGAGACCAGCAGGCTGACGGGTTGCGCCGCGGCGTCCGCACCCGCGAAACGCATCGTGAACGGCCGGCGGTAGTGGAAGATCGCCTCGACGACGCCGTCCGCCACGATCCGCTCCGGCCCGCCGAACAGGGCCGGGCGGTCGCATTCGAACAGCCAGATCTGCCGCACGTAGGGAGCGAGCGCGTCGTCGACGGGAAACTCGCGGTACCGTATCGGCACGATGCCGCATGGTAACCCGGTCGACCCGTCCTTCCTGCACGTCTGATCCGGAGGCCCGGCTTCTGCCGCGCCTCGACGCATCACCTGTCGCCCGTCGACAAAAACTTCGAACCCCGCCGTTCCTTACGCCGTCTAATCGTGACAGCACTTGTCAGGGAGCGTCCGGTGTTTCGACTACCTCACCGTCTCAATCCGCACTCGTTCTGTGCCCGGCGCGTCGTCACGGCCGCGCTGCTGCTCGCCGCGGCGTCGCCCGTCGGCGCCCAGTCCAGCCGCGAACACCCGTACCCGGTGCGCCGCGCGACCTCCGAAATCGTCGTCGACGGCCGCGTGGTCGAAGAGGCGTGGGCCGACGCGCTCACCCTCGAGTTGCGCTACGAGGTGCGGCCGGGGGAGAACGTCGAGCCGCCGGTCCGTACGGAGATGTTCCTGGCGTACGACGACACGCACCTCCTGGTCGCCTTCAGGTGCCACGACCCGGACCCGTCGCAGATACGGGCGCGCTACACCGACCGCGACAACGCGTGGAACGACGATTTCGTCGGGGTGGTGCTGGACACCTTCAACGACGAACGGCGCGCCTACGAGTTGTTCGTCAATGCCTACGGCGTGCAGATGGATGCCGTCAACGACGACGTGGCGGGCAACTACGACATGGCCTGGGGCGCGATCTGGGACTCGGCGGGCCGCATCACCGACGCCGGCTACGAGGTGGAGATGGCCATCCCGTTCAACCAGATACGCTTTCAGGACGCCGACGGCGCGCAGACGTGGGGCATCGACGGCGTGCGCAGCTATCCGCGCCTGCAGACGCGGCCGCACGGCGACGTGCTGTTCACGACGCGGTTCGAACGCAGCGACCAGATCGACTTCGCGCACGCTCGGGCGGGGACCGAGGTCCGCTTCCAGCCGGCGGGGACCGTCAACCTCGGCCGCCACTGGCTGCTGCAGTACACCCACACGTTCAACGCCTTCGATCTGCCGCAGGGGAGACTGTTCAGCGCGAACGTCGCGGAGCCGCGGCTGGTCTACCAGATCAACACGCGCACCTTCGTGCGCGCCATCCTGCAGTTCACCGACATCCGGCGCGACACATCCCTCTATCGGGACCCGGTCGAAGCCGAGGACCGCCGGCTCTTCACGCAGTTCCTCTTTTCCTACAAGGTCAACCCGCAGACGGTGCTCTACCTCGGCTACTCCGACAACAGCGTCGGAGCCCAGCAGTTCGGGCTGCTGCGGGCCGACCGCACGTTCTTCGTCAAGGCGGGCTACGCCTGGCTGCTGTAGCGGCGATCGCCTCGGGTGAGGATCGCGTCACTCATGCCGCAGGACGGTCATCGGATCGAGCCGCGCCGCGCGCCGCACCGAGGCGAGCGTGGTCGTGAGACCGACGAGTGCAACGACCACCGTTCCCGGCGCGAGCAGCAGGAACTGAAAGACCCATTCGCTTCGGCCGCCGGTGTCCCAGCCGGCGATCCAGGTGCTCCAGGCGGCGATGCCGGCGACGCCTGCGGCGGTCCCCATCGCGAGATGACGGATCGCTCGCCAGAGCACCATCCGGCTCACCTGCGCGGGTTGTGCGCCGAGCGTCATCCGGATGGCGATTTCGCGAAGACGCTGCTGGACCGCGTGCGAGGTCACCGCGTAGAGGCCCGCCGTCGAGAGGAGGAGGGCAATCAGCGCGATGGTCCACAGCGTCGCCTGGGCCGTGCGGCCGTTCCACGAGGCGCGGTGGAGCGCCTGCTCCAGCGTGGCCACCCGGAAGAGCGGGAGATCCGGATCGATCTGCCGGACCGTCTCGCGGACCCGGGACGCCGCCGCGGTCGGATCGCCCGGCGAACGAACGACGAGCATCGCCGTCCGGGGCGGGTCGGCGCGGTACGGAAGATAGACCAGCGGGTCGGGGCTGCCGCGCCCGAGGCGTTGCCGCACCGTCGGCGCCACACCGACGATGGTCAACCAGGCAGCCCGCGGGTCGCCGGCCTCCTGCGTCTGTGTCACGAGCCGGATGCGGCGGCCGAGCGGCTCCTCGTCCGCGAAGTGGATCTCGACGAACCGCGCGTTCACGATGGCGGCGCTCGATTCCGGTGCGCCGTCGCGCTCGGAGAAGGACCGTCCCCGCAGCAGCGGCACGCCGAGGGTGTCGAAGTAGCCCGGCCCGGTCGCCAACGTGAGGACGGTCGGAAGTGTGTCGGCCGGCGCCGCCGGTCGCTGGTCGATGATGACCTGGCGTTCCGTCGTGCCGCCCTGCCCGCCGCCGGGAAGTGCGTTGACGATCGCCGCGGTCGTCGCCCCGCGGGAGGCGAGCCGATCGCGCACGTCCTCGAAGAACGCGATGCGCGCCGCGGGTGTCTCGTACCGGCTCGTCGTCAGGTTCACCTGCGCGGTCAGGACACCCGACGCATCCAGTGCGGTGAACGTGCGTTGCGCATCGAGGAAGCTGAGCACGGAGCCGGAAACCCCCGCCAGCAGGATGAGCGTCAGGCCGAACTCGGCCGTCAGGAACACACTGGTCCAACGACTGGTGGTCCGGCCCGCGCCGGTGCGCGCGCCGTGCCCGAGCGACCCGCCGCCGGCGCGCGACACCGCGAGGGCCGGGATCAGACCGAAGAGAAACACGGTTGCGGCGCCGATGCCGCTCATCGCGGCGAACACCGGGATGTCGAAGTCGAAGGTGATCCAGTACCCCAGCATGCCGTCGGGAATGGCGTTCTCCAGCGCCTGAAGACCCAGCATGGCGAGACCGCTGCCCACCAGCACGCCGAGAGACGCCAGCAGTGTGCTCTCGATCAGCAATTGCCGGATGACGCGCCACCGGCTGGCGCCGAGCGACATCCGCACCGCGATTTCATGACCGCGCCGCGCCGCCTGCATGAGCAGCAGGTTGGCGGCGTTGGCGCAGGCGATCAGAAGGACCAGCGCGCCGGCCGAGAGAAACGCGAACCACGTCGGGTCGCTTGCATCGCTGCCGACGAACCGCTCGGGAACGGTCACCGTCACGTGGCGCACGTCGTCGTGGGTCTCCGGATGGTCCCGTGCGAGCACGGCCGTGATCGCGTCGATCTCGGCAGCCGCCCGCGCGACGGCAACGCCATCGACCAACCGGCCGATGACCTCGAAGCCGCGAGCGTCCCTGGGTTGATCCTCCAGCCCGGCCATCTGGGACACCGGCTGCCAGAGATCGGCGAGTCGCGGAAACCGGAAACCGTCCGGCATGACGCCGATCACTGCCGCCGGCTCGCCGTCGATGCGGATCACGCGGCCCACCACGCCCGGCTCGCCGCCGTATCGGTCGCGCCACGCATGCTCGGCGAGGATGACCACTCGTTGGGCGCCGGGCCGATCGTCGGTGTCCCGGAAACCGCGGCCGAGAATCGGCGTCTCACCGAGGAGGCCGAGACCGGATGCCGAAATGAAAGCCCGCTCGAATCTCGCCGGCGCCAGGTCGTCGTCGCCAATCGCGACCGGCCCCGCGCGGTAGGCCGCCAGGGCGCCGAAGGACGTCGCCGCATCACGGATATCCTCGAAGTCGGCGTACGACACGCCTCCCCGCCGGGCGCGCGCGTCACGCGTGGAGACGTGCACGACGCGCTCCGGGTCGTCGATTGGCAGGCTCCGCAAGGTGATCGCGTAGAACATGACGAAGAACTGCGTCGTGACGCCGATCCCGAGGGCAAGAACCGACACGGTGACGAGGGTGAACAACCGATTCCTCGCGAGGAGACGCGCAGCGAAACGGACATCCCGCCAGGCGTCCGCGAGCCACCGCAGCCGACGCGCGTCGCGGCACAGCTCCTTGACCTGATCCAGCCCCCCGAAGTCGAGTCGCGCGCGGCGGCGCGCCTCGTGTTCCGGCATCCCGGCCCGGACATGATCGGCCACCTGGCGTTCGACGTGGTCGCGCAACTCGGCGTCGAGCTGATCATCGAGCCGCTCGCGGTTGCGCAGCCGCCGCCACCAGCTCAACGCACACCTCTGCTATACCTCATACTTCTACATATACAGGATGACGTGTAGAAGGTCAAGGCATAGCCGCGGCGGGCGGCTGGAGGTGGCGCGTGGTAGCCAGCTCCACCTACGGCTCTCCCGGTCTCATCTAGATGCTTAACATGAATAGCTCGCGGTCCGATACTCACACCAAGCATCTATGGAGGAACGGTCCCACGCCGGCATGCCATCGCAGGGCGGTGTGGCCGCCGTACTCGAGGAGGGCTGACAAGGTGTCGTTCCTGAGCCGGTTGCGCCAGCGACTCCGCGTGCTGTTCACCCGACGGCACGACCGGGAGCTTCGAGAGGAGCTGGAGTTTCACGTCGATCAACTGGCCGCGCAACACCGCAGATCCGGCCTCGGCCACGACGAGGCCGTGGCCGCGGCGCGGCGGCAGTTCGGCAATCTCACGCGCATTCAGGAACAGAGCCACGACCTCTTCGCCTTCGTCCATGCCGAGGACCTGCTCCAGGATCTTCGCGGCGCCCTGCGCTACTTCGGCCGCAACCGCGTCTTCGTCGCCACGGCGGTGCTGGTGCTCGCGCTCGGCATCGGCGGGGCGACGGCCGTCTTCAG
>WTGR01000034.1:5627-7823 GCA_011523485.1 Acidobacteriota bacterium | reverse complement strand
GGCCGCCGCGGCGGCCGGCTGCGGGGCAGGCAGCGACGCCAGCCACGCCCCCACGGCCGCGAGCTCCGCGGCGGTGAAACCCTCCACCATCGGGCGCATCTCCAGGCCCTCCACATCTTCGGGGTGACGACCCCGGTAGCCGCGGCGGAACCCGTCGAGCTGCCGTTCGAGGTACGCGGCGCTCAGCCCCGCGAGCACCGGCGCGTCGATGCGCGGATTGCCCCGTCCGTCGGTGCCGTGGCACGACGCGCAGGCGGCCCCGTACAGCGCCCTGGGCGCGGACGGGCCGGCGTCGGGCGCCTGGCCGGCCGCGGCCGGCCGCGCTGCGGCGGCGAGAACCACCGCGACGGCCAGCGCCGCCACAGCGGTCACGGCGGTCGGCCCCGACATCGCGAGAACGCGGCGGAAGCCCCGCCGCATCATCGAAGATTCCTCATTGCCTTCCGGGCTCCGGCCCTCCTCCTCAGCCGGCGGCGCCCGCCTCCCGCTCCCGCCGGTCGATGTCGCGCAGGGCATGGTAGGCCGACTGGATGGCGCCTTCCTGCCACCCCGGGTGGTGGCTGATCTGATCGCCGACCATGTAGTGCCGGCCGGTCGGGTTCTGCAGCGTCGCGAAATGGTCCCGCATCGCCTCGTCGGTCCAGCGGGTCGAGCAGCCGAGCACGTGGTTCATCCGATACCAGGCCACGCTGACGCCGCGGCCGACGTGCCGCCGGTAGTCGGGATGGATCTTCTCGCCCTGCGCCAGCGCCGCCTCGATGCGCTCGGCCGGCGACAGCCGCGTGAGTCGCGTGCCGGGCTCGTCGTCGAAGGCGTAGGCGCCGAGAATGACGCCCGTGCCGGCGTGGATGCCGTGCGGCGGATACCAGATCTGGGTGATGTCCTGGCTGGTCCAGGAGATGCCGCCGTAGATCTGCTCGTCCTCCCAGAACCGGCGCCGCGCCTGGAACGCCAGCTTGACGAGACTGCCCCGCCCCGGGGCGGAGAGCGCGCGCACGTAGCACGGGGGCAGGTTGTGGCGCAGCCCCACCACCAGGTGCGCCGGCATGCTGTTGAGGCAGTAGTCCGCCCGCACGGCCCGCACGTCGCCCCGCTCGCCGGTGTACGCCACCTCCACGCCGGTCTCGCGCAGCCGGATCTCGCGCACCGCCGCCCGCAGCTCCACCGCGTCGCCCACGCGGCGCATGAAGGCATCGACGATGCGGTCCATGCCGCCGACCGGCTGCAGCATGGGCGCCGCCTGATCCGCCAGCTCGCCCCAGTGCATGTACTCGCGCCAGAAGTTCGCGTCGAGCAACGCGGAGAAGTCGCGGACCGGCTTCTTCACGCCGGGCGAGATCATGCCGCCGCTCGCGTAGCCGGCGCGCTCCGAGCCGTGGTAGGCCAGCGACGCGTCGAGATCGCCGTAGGCGCGCAGGAACTCCCGCAGCCGCTCCCGATCGTCGGCGTCGAGACGGGCGTCGAGGGCGCCCGGGGCGACCGACTTCGCCAGCAGCTCGGCCAGGAAGCCGCGGGCGTCCGTCATGAACTCGCGATTGCGGATCGGCCGGCCGCCGAACGCGGCGTCGTCGTGGATCCAGGCGTTGCGGTTCTCGTTGACGAAGATCTCGAGCGGGACGTCGAGCGCGCGGCAGTAGTGCAGCAGGCTCGTGTGCGTGCCGGGAATCCGCGCCGGGCCGGCGTTGAAGTACAGGTGCAGCTGATCGTCGAAGTCGCAGACCTGCCCGGCGCCCAGCTCGTCGACGACGTCGCCGCGCCGCAGCGTGAGGCAGCGTCCCCCCGGACGGTGGGAGGCCTCCAGCACCGTGCAGCGGTGACCCGCCCTGCGAAGCTCGTACGCCGCGGTCAACCCCGCGATGCCGGCGCCGATGACGACGACGTGCCGCGCCCGGGCGCCGGCCGGGCGGAGGTCGAGCTGACTGGCCCGGGCGGCCGCCGGCAGCAGCCCCAGGGCGGTGGCCGCGGCGTGCACGGCGGCCGACCCGCCGGCCGCGCCGACCGCGTTCAGCAACTGGCGACGAGAGATGCGCCTCTCCATCGGTTATCTGATCCGACCAACCATTCACTATAGCCCGATAGCCCGGACGCCATAGCCCGGACGCCGCCGGAGGCGACACCGGCCCAGCCGGGCCGCCGTCGCTGCCATGCTGCCGACCGGCTGCTTCGACGGCTCGGCCACCGTTTCCAACCGGCCCA
>WTGR01000034.1:0-5527 GCA_011523485.1 Acidobacteriota bacterium | reverse complement strand
GCCATGCTGCCGACCGGCTGCTTCGACGGCTCGGCCACCGTTTCCAACCGGCCCAAGCGAGCTGCCGTCGCCGCCATGCTGCCGACCGGCTGCTTCGACGGCTCGGCCACCGTTTCCAACCGGCCCAAGCGAGCTGCCGTCGCCGCCATGCTGCCGACCGGCTGCTTCGACGGCTCGGCCACCGTTTCCAACCGGCCCAGCCGAGCTGCCGTTGCTGCCATGCTGCCGACCGGCTGCTTCGACGATGGTCTGGCTGAGCGCCACGGCCTGCTCGGCGGAGCCGTTGCTGCCATGCTGCCGACCGGCTGCTTCGACGGGCTCGGCCACCGTTTCCAGCCGGCCCGGCAAGAGCTGCCGTCGCTGCTATCCTACCCAACAGCCCGCTGGCGAATGAGGCTGCACGCCATGAAGCGCGCCCGGCCGGAGGGCCCCTGCAGCGAACTCGTCCAGGCCTGCTTGCTGCAGACGCCGTCGTCAACGAACGTGGAGGTAGGGATGAGAATGCGTCCGACGCACCTGGTTCTGGCCGGCCTGCTCCTGATTCCCTGCGTCGCGGACGCGGCCGCGGAGGTCATGCGCTGGCAGGTCGACGGCGTGACCCGCGAAGCCATCGTCCACGCGCCGGCGTCGCCGGCGGCGGAAGGCGCGCCCCTGGTCCTGTCCTTCCACGGGTTCGGCGACCACATGCACAACTTCCAGTACACGAACGTGCACGTCGCGTGGCCCGACGCGATCGTCGTCTACTTTCAGGGGCTCGAGCGGCGCCGCGGCCTCCTCGGCTGGCAGGTGGAGCCCGGCGCGAACGGCGACCGCGACCTGAAGCTCGTCGACGCGGCGCTCCGCTCGCTCCGCGAGACGTACCGCATCGACGACGATCGCATCTACGCGACCGGCTACTCGAACGGCGGGATGTTCACCTACCTCCTGTGGGCGGAGCGTCCCGGCGTGTTCGCCGCCTACGCCCCGGTGGCGGCCCGCCTCCGTCCCTCGGTGCGGCCCACGCAGGCCGCGCCCGTCTTCCATGTGGCCGGGCAGCGCGATCGGGTGGTCCGCTTCGAAGACCAGGAAGCGGCGATCGCAGCCGCCGTCGAGGTGAACGGCGCCGACGAGGCGGCGTCCTGCGGAGCCGGCTGCACGGTGTACGGCGCCGGCACGGCCGCGCCGGTCATGACCTGGATCCATGCCGGCGCCCACATCTACCCGCGCGAGACCAGCGGGCGGATCGTCTCCTTCTTCCGCCAGCATTCCCGCACGCGCTGACCGGGTGACTCGTGAGCAGATCGCGTCCCCGCACGCGCTGACCGGGATGATTTCGCGAGCCGATCGCCTCGGCGAGCGCCGGCCGCAGCATCCATCGCGCGCGGAAGCTGCGACCGGCCGCGGCGCCTCAGCGGCCGCTGTCGTCCGGCAGCCCGGGGAAGCCGGCGGGAAGCTGTGCGCCCAACGCGTTCTGGAACATCGCCAACTGCGTATAGTTGCCGACGACCAGCACGACCTGCCGAAGCTCGTCGTCCGTGTAGCCCTCCGCGAGCACGTTCCACGTCGCGTCGGAGATGAACCGGCTGGTGTGGAGCTCGTCCGCCGCCGCGAGCAGCGCGCGCTCGAAGTCGTCCCAGCCCGGCGCGTCCGGACCGGCCGTGACCCGGGCGATCTCCTCGGCCGTCAGTCCGGCTTCCTTCCCGATGACGTCGTGCCGGCCCCAGATGTAGTCGCCGCGCGACAGCCAGGCCGTGCGCAGGATGAGCAGCTCGCGGTGGCGCGTCGGGATCGTGGCGTTGCGGACGAAATAGCCCGTGTAGGCCCAGTATCGCTGGCACATGTCGGTGACGTCGGGGCAGAGCTCGCGCATCGGAGCCTCTCCCGCGCCGTCGGGCAGCCCGATCCGGGGCCCGTCGAGGTGCTCGAACGACGCCACGCGGCTCGCGCCCGGCTCCTGCGCGCCAGCCACGCCCGCGCCGAACACGAAGACTCCGCAGACGAGAATCGCGCCGGTCGTCGTGCCAATGTTCCGCATCAGTCCTTCCTTCCGCGTTGCGCCGCGTAGTACCGGTCGAAGAAGTCGAGGCGATCCTTGCGGATGCCCTGCTCCACGGTGATCGTGTCGCCGATGTGCAACGCCGCGTCGTCCTCCGGGTCGTAGGCCGGCCATGGCGGCAGCCCGTCGGCGTTCGGGTTCCCGGTAGCGGCCAGGTTGACCCAGTAGGAGGCCAGGATGTCGGAGAGCTTCCGGTCCGTGTCGGTGTAGTCCCGGTTGGCGTACGGGTGGGGGCTGACACCGAAGTTGTCGAACACGTAGGCGATCTCGGCCGTGTGGTAGGCGCCGTAGCGGTCGGCGTCCGGCGCGGGCGGAACGCGGCTGAAGAAGTAGAGGTACGCCGGCGAAGAGACCGTCTCCATCAGGCGCGCCCAGGTCCGCATCTCCCAGCCGAACGTGGCGTCGGTGCCGCTCGCCGCCCGGGCCCGCCGCGCCTCTTCGTCGCTCCCGGCCGGGAAGGTCTCCAGGAACGCCCCGGCGTGCTCGCCGTACTCGTCGCGGATCGACTCGCGGTACGCCGACAGCGTCTCCGCGCCGGCCGCGCCGCCAAGAATCGACATCTCGTCGGCGTTCGAGCCGACGATGACCGGCACGTCGTGCTGCGCTCCCGCCGCGAAGATGTTGTAGACCGTGTCGGGGAACACCCAGCCGTCGACGTTGGCGGTCGACGGGACCAGATCCGCCGCCACCGCCTGCACGTCGTCCGCGCTCGCCGCCCGCAGCGCCTCGAGCGAGGGCGTCACGCCGTCGCCGAGCAACGCCTCGACGAACCGCTCGCCCGCCGACTCGATCTCCGCCTGCGGGTCGGCCCGGCCCCGCGATCCGAACGCGCCGCCGCTCTCGCCGATCGCGGCATGGAAGAGGCCGCGCGCGAGCGGCGTCGCCATCAGGTGGTTCACGCTCCACGAGCCGGCCGACTCGCCGAAGATCGTGACGCGGGACGGATCGCCCCCGAACGCCGCGATGTTCCGCTGGATCCAGCCGAGCGCGGCGACCTGATCGAGCGTCCCGTAGTTGCCGGACGCGGCGTGCTCGGACTCGGCGCTCAGCAGCGGGTGGGCGAGGTAGCCGAACGCCCCGAGCCGGTAGTTGATGGTCACCAGCACGACGCCCCGCTGCGCCAGCCGCGTGCCGTCGTAGGTGATGTCGGCGCCGTTGCCGATGCTCAGCCCGCCGCCGTGGATCCAGACCAGCACCGGCGCTCGGTCGCCCGCCCCCGCCGCGCTCCAGACGTTCAGATAGAGGCAGTCCTCGCTCATCCGGTCGACGCCCGGATTGTAGAACCGGCCCACCTCCGCGGGAATCGCCCGCTGCATGCACGCCGCTCCCGCCGCGGTCGCGTCGCGCACGCCCTCCCACGCCGGCGCCGGCCGCGGGGGACGCCACCGCAGATCGTCCACCGGCGGGGCCGCGAACGGCACGCCCCGGTAGACCGTGACCTCGTCGCCGAGCGGCGACGGCGCCCCGGCGAGATCTCCGCCTTCGACGGTGACGATCGCAGCCGCCGACTGCGCCCGGACCGGCGCGACGCCGGCGCCCGCCAGCAGGACCGAGAAGACCGCGAGACCGAGCGCGAGGGCGCCGCGCAGCACGTTTCGCATCATGACCATCCCCTCAGACGGCGGCCAGCGCCTGCGTCATGTTGCCGAGCGCCCGCTCGACCAGTTGGCGCGACGTGCCGATGTTCATCCGCATGCGGCCGTCGCTGCCGAGGCCGTAGCTGGAGCCCGGATTCAGGTGGATGTGGGCGTGGTCCACCAGGAAGCGCTGGAACGCCTGCTCCGGCGTGGTGGGCTGCTCCGCCGCGGCCGCCGCCTGCTGCATGCCGGTCGCCTCCATCGCCTCCGCGACGTCCAGCCACGCCAGGAAGGTGCCCTCGGGCTTGACCGTCTTGACCCCCGGAACGTGCCCGTTGACGGTCGCCTCGACGAGGTCCTGCGTCCCGTCGATGTACTCCAGGAGCTGGTCGAGCCAGTCTTCGCACTCGTTGTAGGCCGCCTCGGCCGCGACGATCCCCAGCGTATTCATCGCCTGCCGGTGCTGTCCGACCCCCTCGATCCGGTCCAGGTAGTCGGGGTTGGTCGAGAACTGGTAGGCGCACTTCATCATCGACAGGTTGAACGACTTGCTGACCGACTTGAAGGTGACGCTGTTGCGGACGATGGCCTCGTCGTCGAGGGTGGCGAAGGGCGTGTAGGTGTGGCCCTTCGTCACGAAGTCGCAGTGGATCTCGTCGGCGAGCACGACGACGCGCCGCCGGTTGCAGATCTCGCCGAGGGTCATCAGGTCCGAGCGCGACCAGACGTTGCCGGTCGGGTTGTGCGGATTGCACAGGATGAACGCGTGCGTGTCGTGGTCGATGCGGCGCTCCAGGTCCTCGAAGTCCATCTGGTAGCGCCCGTTCACGAGCTTCAGCGGGCTCTCCTCCGCCACGCACCCGACCACGCGGATGTCGGTGTAGAACCCGTTGTAGCCCGGCGTCTGCATGAGCACCTTGCTGCCCGGAGGGCAGAAGGCGCGCAGGGTGCTGATGACGCCGGCGTGGACGCCGGGCGCGTGCTGGATGGTGTCGGGGTCGATCTCCAGCCCGTAGCGCCGGCGGTTCCAGTCGACGATGGACTCCTTGTAGGAGGCGGGAATCGACAGGTAGCCGTAGTTCTCGTGCGCGACGCGGTCCCGCAGGGCCCGCGTGATGGCCGGCGCGATCCGGAAGTCCTGGTCGGCGGTGCCCATCCCGACCTCGATCTTCTCGCGCCCGTAGCGGGCGATCTGCGCGTCCCACTTCGACGAGTCCGTCCCGATGCGGCTGTAGATCGTGTCGAAGTCGTAGCGGCCGCCCTGCTGCCGAACCGCGCCGCCGGCCGCCGCCGCCTGAGAAACCGGGACCGTTGCGCCGACGGCGCCCGCAACCGCGGTCATGCCGGTGCTGCGCAGGAACGCCCGCCGGTCGAGTCGATTGAGCTTGGACATCTGTGGACTCCTCTCGTATTTCCTCGACGTCGACCACCGCCGACGCCCGGCCTCGCAACCGCGGCCGCCGTCCTGCCGTGACGGTTTTCGTGCTCGCTCATGAGAGCATAGATCCACCGGCTGCGGAGTCAACTCTTCGGTCCGCGCGGAAACGTTTTGTCGTCACGAGCCAGCGGCCGTTCAATGGGAGGTCGTTCCCGGCGGAGCGCTTCCGCTTCGACCGGGCCGGGGCGGCGTGGACATCGACGGCAGACTGGGCTCGGCGCCGGCGACCCGATGAGAAACCTACCGCGTGCCCCGTTCGTCGTCGCTCTTCTCGCGCTCGCCTGCGTGCCCCCGGCGGCGGGACAGGAACCTGGACAGGAACCTCGCCTGGCGGCGGGGTATTGGACGCGCGGTCTGGCCGGCGGCTGGGGTCACGCCTGGAAGCACGGCGTCCCCGGCTACGGCAAGACCGAGAGCGACGTCTGATCAACGACAATTATTTTTGCCGGTTGCCGAGGCGGCGATTGGACGGTCGCG
>WTGR01000598.1 GCA_011523485.1 Acidobacteriota bacterium | reverse complement strand
GATCCCAGACCACCTCGCCGGTGGCCGCGTCGAGCGCCACGATGTGGGCGTCCGAGGTGTTGACGAAGATCTTGTCGCCGTAGATCGCGATCGAGCGCGTCCGCATGCCGGCGCCGACCGAATCCAGAAAGTCGGTCGACGCGTCGAACTCCCGGCTGTACTCCCAGATGCGGTCCCCGGTCACCGCGTCCACCGCCTGCACGATGTTGCGTGGACTGGGGATGAACATCACCCCGTCGTGCACGAGCGGCGCCGCCTGGCTGAGCCCCGGTCCGAGCTGCCAGCCCCAGACGAGCTGCAACTGATCGACGTTCCCCCGGTCGATCTGATCCAGCGGGCTGTAACCCCAGCCGTCCAGGGTGCGCCGCCAGTTCAGCCAGTCGGCCGGGTCGGGATTCTGCAGCATCTCGTCGGTGACCGACGCGATCTCGCGGTCCTGGGCGCCCGCCGCGGCGCAGCCGAGGAGCACGATGAGCGCCGCCCCCGCCGCGCATTCGATCCGCTTCGCCAACAGACTCCGAGCCGGTCTCTCCCTCGCGGTCATCGGCGTCCCTCCCCTGTTGTGTTCCCGACTATAGCCCGACAATCGTCGCACACTGCCTGCCCGCGCCGAATCCGGCAGATCCTCAACAGGGTATGGATCTGCCGCAGATATCTGGCATATCCGTAGTAGACGCCATCCGTCTGACCGGCTCCCAGAGCTACCAGGTGATGGAAGGCGTGGCGGAGACCCTCGCCGGGCGCGTGGGCGGGAGATCGACTGTAGCTCTAGCTGGGCGCGGGCAGCTCGACCGTGTGGAACGCCTCGATCGTGTCGATGGCCTCGATCGGCTGCCGGTCGACGTCCCACCGGAACTGGCGCAGCACGATGCGGTCCGGCAGGAAGTCGGCGATGGTGAACCCGTGGTCCTCGATCGGCGCCACCGACTCCTCCATGTCGAGGTGCTCGGGCGGCGTCGCGCCCACCCCCCGCACCACGGACGGAAAGCCCCGCACCGAGGTGCCGATGGGACCGCTGAGCACCGCCGTGACCGGCCGGGCGTTGAGGTTGAGCGCACCGGCGCGGTGCATCCGGCCCATGCCGATGGCGTGCAGGTCGCCGCTCACCACCAGCGGCACGCGCTCCCGCTGGGCGGCGATCGCCGCCACCAGCCGGTCGTGCTGCCGCAGCCAGCCTTCCTGCCAGTAGCCCTTCTCGATGGCCGTCGTCAGCTCGCCGGTGTCGCGATCGAGGACGTCGGGGTACCACTCGCCCCACTTGCCGGCGCTCCAGCCGAAGGGGTTCGACGGCGCGTGGACGAGGTGCCGCGTATCGGTCGCCGCCGTACGCTCCAGCAGCCAGTTCTCGACCTGCCGGTCGATGAAGACCGCGTTCGGTCCCGACAGGCTCACGGTCCGTCGCACGTCGTAGAGCAGGATCTCGGTCAGGTTGCCGTAGCGCAGCGTGCCGAAGCTCTCCGAGAGGTCGCCGCGGTCGCTCGTTCCGGACCACGGCAGGCCGGCGGGGCGCCGGGCGTCGGGCAGGAACTCGGGATAGTAGAGCTGCTGCGTGGCGCGGGCGAGCTGGAGCTGGAACCACGGGATCGGGAAATTGGCGATCTCGTCGGTGACCGCGTCGTTCTCCCAGTGGTCGTGGTCGTCCTGCAGGAAGCAGATCGGCGTGGAGCGGAAATCCGTGCCGTAGACCGGCACGATCTGCGGGCCGGCCGCCGCCTTCATCGCCGCCTCGTTGCTGGCGCCGAACACCGACGCCGAGAAGTCGAAGTTCGACTGCCGCCCGCTGGGGCTGAGCTGGCCCGCGTTCTCGCCCTGCCAGGTGTGCAGGTCCCAGTAGATGTGGTCGCCGTTGGCGATCGCCGCGTCCGGCTCGAACGACAACGCGCGGCGGAGGAGCCGGTTGCGAATGGCGGTCGGCAGAAACCCGCTCCGGTCGCCGATGCCCGAGTAGGTGCCGCCGGGACCGCCGGCGCAGGTGAAGAACAGCATCCGGAACCGCTCGGGACGCGCGTCCGGCGCCGGGAACGTCGACAGCGGCCACGGCTCGCACAGCGCGGCCCCGTCGGCTCCCGTCAGCGACAGCTCGTAGCGGCGCCCCGGTTCGAGGCCGGTGGCATGGAACTGCCAGTACTCCCCCGCCGTGTCGTTCATGCGACCGGTGACGCCGGTGCTCCCGATCCGCAACGTCGGCGCGTCGGACAGCGGCCCGTCGAACGACGCCTTCAACAGAATGCGCGAGTCGTTGACCGCCGGCAGCAGGTGACGCACGCGCCCGGAATCCCAGTTCTGCGCCGGCGGCGGCGCGCCCTGCTCGGCCAGCACGTCCAGCGGCAACCGTCCGAACACGGCGGCGCCCAGGGCGCCGGCGCCGCCGGCGAGGAATCTTCGACGATCGACGGGCCATGGCGTAGTCATGATCTCCTCCGCGAAAGCCGGCACCGCCAGCGGGGGTCGGTGCGGACGGACGCGGCCATTGTAGTGCGACCGGGGATGGCTTCCGTCCCGGCGGGGCCGACCGTCCGTCGACGAGCGTGCGCCATGGCCGGTGAGACCGCCGCCGGCCGGGGGAATCCGTTCGGGCGGCAATCGGAGCCGGCGGCGAGGTGTTTCCGGACTACAATAGGCTTTCTCCAGGAGACCGCCGGTAGTCCGCGGCAAGCCCCGCCGCATACGGGCGGCGATGCATACCGCGTGGACGGTGTTGCGACAGCCAGCCGTCCGTGACGGCGGCGTCCGGACAAGGAGGTTGCTCATGACTCGCAGATTCTCGAAGTCCGCCGGCACCGCCGCGCTGGCCGCGGCCCTCGTCGCGTTCGTGCCCGTCGGCGCGGCGGGTCAGGACACCGCGTTCCGCACACCCGACGGTCAACCGGACCTGCAGGGCGTCTGGAACTTCTCGACCGCCACGCCGATGGAGCGGCCGGAGGACCTGACCGGTCAGGCGACGCTGACGGCGGAGGAAGCCGCCGCCTGGGAGCAGCGGCTCGCGGAACAGCGCGCCGCCAACGAGTCGGAGCGCGAGGACGCCCCGCTGGGAGCGCGCCTCGGCTACTCGGTCCGGGTCTGGTTCGAGCACGGCCATACGCTCTCCGAGCAGCGGACCTCGCTGGTGATCGATCCGCCGGACGGACGCATTCCCGCGGTCCGGCCCGAGGTGGCGGCGCGGGCGGAGCTGCGCAGCCTCCTGCGCGGGAGGCACGCCCACGGCCCCGAAGATCGCGGCGCCTCGGAACGGTGCCTGCTCGGGTTCAACTCCGGGCCGCCGATGACCCCGAGCGCCTACAACAACAACGTGCAGCTCTTCCAGACCGCCGACCACGTGGTCATCCTCAACGAGATGGTGCACAACGCGCGCATCGTTCCCCTGGACGGCCGCCCGCACCTGCCGGCGCATCTTCGACAGTGGGTCGGCGACTCGCGGGCGAGCTGGGACGGCGACACGCTCGTGATCGAGACGCGGAACTTTCTCGGCGAGACCTCCCTGCGGGGCTCGAGCGCCAACCTGCACCTGGTCGAGCGGTTCACGCGCGCCGGCGCCGACACGCTGATCTACGAGTTCACGGTCAACGATCCGACGAGCTGGGCGGGCCCCTGGACCGCGCAGGTGCAGATGAACCGGACCTCTGAACCGCTGTACGAGTACGCGTGTCACGAAGGCAACTATTCCATGGCCAGCTCGCTCTCGGGTGCGCGCGCGATGGAAGCGAGGGAGGCCGCGGCGGGCGACGACTCACCCTGACGGGCCAACCGTCGTGTGGCAGCCGCAAAGCGGCTGCCACACTGGCGTCCGATGCTGGACTGGCGTCCGATGCTGGCTGGGCTGTTCGAGGGTCCGATCCGCGGCGGGGCACGGTACGCTCCGGCGTCTACCGGTACGGTCGTCGGACTACTCGTGGCAACGAGTCTGGCGGCGTCGGCGGAGCCGGCCCCGACGCAGCGGCGCGCAATCCGCCCGGCGGCGGACGCTGCCCGCGCCATCACGTTCAACAGGGACATCGCACCGCTCGTCTTCGAGCACTGCGCCACCTGTCACCGCCCCGGCACCGCCGCTCCGTTCAGCCTCCTGACCTACCGCGACGCCCGGCCCTGGGCCCGCGCCATCAAGCAGGCCACTCTGAGCCGGTCGATGCCGCCCTGGAAGCCGGCGCCGGGATACGGCGGCCCGTTCATCGGCGACCGGCGGTTGAGCGACGCCCAGATCGCTCTGATTGCCAGGTGGGTCGATGCCGGCGCGCCCGCGGGCGACCCCGCCCACCTCCCGCCGCTGCCGGAAGGGCTCGGCGCATGGCGGCTCGGCGAGCCGGACCTGGTGATCGAAATGCCCGAGCCCTTTCTGCTACAGGCCGACGGGGACGATGTCTTCCGCAAGTTCGCGATTCCGATCCCGATTGAGGAGACGCGATTCGTGGAGGGCCTCGAGTTCCAGCCGGCCGTCCGGGGCGCGGGTTCCACGTGGGTGTCGAACCCCAGGGTCATCCACCACGCCAACATGCGGCTCGACCCGACGCCGGCCTCCCGCACGCTCGACGCGCGCGATCCCGCACCCGGCTTCGACGACGTCACGCCGTTCGACGCACAGTTTCCCTTCGGCCATCTGCTCGGCTGGACGCCCGGACAGGACCGGCCGCTGGTCGCGGAAGGGATGGCCTGGCGCCTGGACGCGGGCACCGACATGCTCCTCGAGCTGCACCTGATGCCGAGCGGGCAGCCGGAGGTCGTGCAGTCGCGCATCGGCTTCCATTTCACCGATGAACCCCCGACGAAGATCCCGTTCACGATCCGGCTGGGCAAGCAGGACCTCGACATCCCGCCGGGGGCGACCGACTACCGCAGCCGGGACGCGTACGTGCTCCCGGTCGACGTCGAGGTGCACGGCATTCATCCGCACGCGCACTACCTGGCGCAGGAAGTCCGGGCGCTGGCGACGCTCCCCGACGGGACGCGCCGTTGGCTCCTGTACATCCGGGACTGGGATGCCTCCTGGCAGGACTACTACTTCTACGCCGAGCCGTTCCTGCTTCCCAGGGGCACCGAGCTGACCATGGAGTTCCGGTTCGACAACTCCGCCGGCAACCGGCGCAACCCGCACTTTCCCCCGCGGCGGGTCACCTGGGGCCCGCGGTCGTCGAACACGATGGGCGACCTGTCGATTCAGGTCCTGGCGCGGAGCGATTCCGACCGCGAGATCCTCGCCGCCGACCGCCGGCCGCTCGAGATGGCCGAGGACATCGTGGGATTCGAGACGGTCCTCGACGCCGAGCCCGGCAAGGTGACGGTGCACGACGACGTGGCCCGCCTCTACCTTCTGTTCGGAGAGGTCGCGAAGGCCCTCGCCCACTTCCGGGAGTCGGCGCGCCTGGAGCCCGACTCTCCCGCCGCGCAGTACAACGTGGGGACGACGCTGCTCCGGATGGGAGAGCTCGACGAAGCCGTCGCCCGTTTCGAGCGGGCGCTCCGGCTCGATCCCGAGTACGCGCCGGTGCACAACAATCTCGGCGCGGCGCTGCGGTCGCAGGGCAGGCTGGACGCGGCGACCCGCCGCTTTCGGCAGGCGGTGCGGGCCCGCCCGGACGACGAGGACGCCCTCTACAACCTGGCGAGCACGCTGACCCTGCGGGGCGAGTTCACCGAGGCGATCGCGCTCTACCGGCGGGTGCTCGCGCTGCTGCCGGATTCGCCGGAGCCGTTCGCCGAGCTCGCATGGCTTCTGGCGACCCACCCGGATCCCACGCCGCGCGACGTGCAAGAGGCGGTGAGCCTTGCCGAACATGCCGCGCAGCTCACCAGTCGCCGGGACGCGCGCGTGCTAAACACGCTCGCGGCGGCCCATGCCGCGGCGGGCCGCTTCGACGAGGCTGCCGCGACGGCTCGCGCAGCCCTCGCGTTGCTGCACGACAACGGAAGCGACCTCGCTACCACGATCCGGCAACTGCTGGACCTGTACTCGGAGGGCCGTCGATACCGGCGCCCGCGCTGACCGAGCACCGGCGCGCACGATGCCCGCTCGCAACGGGATCCGTTGGTCACCTGGAGTTCCGACGGCGCCGGGGACCCGCGGTTCGCGTGCGTGTACGCGTGCGGGCTGGTCGCCGCGTCTGCGCCGATACCCATTGCGTTTCCCGCGGGGCAGGCGTAGGATGACGTGGGCGGGCGTCGCCAGGAGACAGGGCTGAAGGCGCGCGAGCATCCGAGTCCTGGAGCGGCGACGGGGTGCCTGTGAGGATTCAGGTCTCGCGGCTTGCCAGCCGGGCCGCCGGCCGGCTCGCACCGGGAAGCCGGCCGACCCGGACGCCGTCCCGGCGGGAAGCCGCCGAGGTTGCGTCGCCTCGGTACCCGATCACGACGCTCCGCAGCGCCGTCGCCGTCCGTTTCCGGCGCAGGGAGCGGCTTTCCGGCAACCCGCTCTGCACTCCCCGTCGCCCTGTACCTCGATCCTCTCCCGGCGCTGCCGGCGTTTCCGTTCTCCCGTCGTCGCGTGCCATCCCGCTCCCGTTGCTTCGCATCGGCGCACACGTCCCGAACCCGCAATCTCGTGGTCTGCTTTCCGGCCGCTATCCGGTAGACGAATATCGGCGCGACGGTCGGCCGCAAGACGCGCAGTACGCCACACGGCACGGTTTGGAGGTGTTCAGATGCTGCATCGCAAGTTCCGGGCGGGTCCGGCAGGTCTGACGATCTGTCTCGGGCTGACGCTGGCTCTCGTCGGCGCATCGGAGACGAACGCGCAGGTGGTCAACGCGTCCGGCATCGAAGGGATCGTGACGGACGCGACCGGCGGCGTGCTGCCGGGCGTGACGGCAACGCTCGAGAGCCCGCAGTTGACCGTGCCGCAGGTCACTCGGGTGACGGATGGCGAGGGCGGCTATCGGTTCACCGACCTGGGCATCGGAACGTACACGGTCACGTTCCAGCTTCCCGGCTTCTCGACGGTCATCCGCGAAGGGGTCCGGCTGACGGATCGGTTCACGGCGCGGATAGACGTCGAGTTGGAGCTCTCGACGGTCCAGGAGACCATCACCGTCAGCGGCCAGAGCCCCGTCGTCGACGTGACGAGCGCCGCCACCGTGCAGACCCTGACGCGAGAGGTGATCGAGTCCGTGCCCAACTCCGGCAGCCAGTTCGAGCTGATGGCGATGGCGCCCGGCATGCGCGTCGGCCGCATCGACGTCGGCGGCAGCACGATGGCCAACTACCAGTCCGCCGTGGCCTACGGCCAACGCGGTCAGATCACGCCGACCCTCGACGGGATCAACACCCGGCAGTACACGTCCTCGATGGGCTCCTACTACGACTACGCGTCGCTGGACGAGGTCACCATCACCGCCGTCGGCAACACCGCGGAGGTCGCGACGGCGGGCATGAACTTCGCCGCCATCATCAAGTCCGGCACCAACGAGTTCCACGGACGCTACTTCGGCGCGTACCAGAACCGGCGGATGCAGTCGGACAACCTGGACGCGGCGCTGATGGAACGGGGTGTGACGCAGGGCAGCTCGTTCAAGGACTACAGCGACATCTCGGGGTCGCTGGGAGGCCCCATCTGGAGGAACCGGATCTGGTTCTACGGCGACTACAAGCGCCAGCGCAAGGCGCAGAACGAAGTCAACTTCGCGCTCGACGGCGGGCCCGACGGCATCTACCTGACGCCGGACGACACGACCGAGGACGGGCGCGGCGACGGCCGGCGCGAGCTCAACAGCCAGACCATCAAGACCACGTTCCAGCTCTCGCAGGGCTACCGCATGGACGCGTTCTATCACCGCAGCGGCAAGGTCATGCCCGAGCGGTACGGTACCCAGTTCCGGCCGCTCGAGACTACGAACGACTACCTCTTCAATCCGCAGACCGGCAAGATCGAGCTCAACGGCACGCCCAGCAACCGGCTCGTCTACACCCTCACCCTGGGCCGCCACTACTATCTCGCCGACTATCAGCCGCGGGCCGGCGTCGACACCCCCACCCGCTACGATCGCG
>WTGR01000051.1 GCA_011523485.1 Acidobacteriota bacterium | reverse complement strand
GCATGCCGGAGCTCTCGAACTGGAAGATGCCGAGCGTCTGCCCGCTGCCGAACAGCCGGTAGGCCTTCTCGTCGTCGAGCGGAATCCCATCCAGCCGGATCGCCTCGCCGGTCGAGCGCCGGATGTGATCCACCGCGTCGTGCAACAGCGTCAGCGTGCTGAGGCCGAGAAAGTCCATCTTGAGGAGGCCGATGCGCTCGACCTCGTTCATGGCCCACTGCGTGGTTACGATGTCGTCCTTCTTGTAGAGCGGAGCGAACTCGGTGATCGGGGCCGGCGCGATCACCACCCCCGCGGCATGTACCGAGGCGTGCCGGGTGACGCCTTCGAGCCGCTGTGCGACGTCGAGCAACTCCTGCACCTGCGGCGTGGTCCGCTGCATCTCCTCGAGCGCCGGGTTCTCCGCGAGCGCCTTGGCCAGCGTCATGTCGAGGGTCTGGGGGATCTGCTTCGCCACCCGGTCGACTTCGGCATAGGACATGCCGAGAGTCCGCCCGACGTCGCGTACGACCGCCCGCGCCTTCATCGTGCCGAACGTGATGATCTGGGCCACGTTCTCGCGCCCGTACTTGCGCGTCACGTACTCGATCACCTCGCCGCGCCGCCGCTCGCAGAAATCGATGTCGATGTCGGGGAGGGACACGCGTTCCGGGTTGAGAAAGCGCTCGAAGATCAGGTCCAGCTCCAGGGGGTCGACGTCCGTGATCCGCATGCAGTAGGCGACGAGGCTGCCGGCCGCCGATCCGCGGCCCGGCCCGACCGGGATTCCCCGTTCGCGGGCGTAGCGGATGAAGTCCCAGACGATGAGGAAGTAACCCGCGTAACCCATCTTGCGGATCATCTCGATCTCGTAGGTCAACCGCCGCTCGTACTGCTCGACGTCGTGGCGCAACGCGCCCCGCTCGCGCAGGGCCCGAAGCCGCGGGCGGCGCTCGTCGAAGCCGTCACGCGCCATGCTGGCGAAGTAGTCTTCCGGGGACTCGAACGGCGCCGGCACGTCGAAGTTCGGCAGCCGGTGAACCGTGCCGGACAGGTCCACGTCGCACCGCTCGGCAATGGCCACCGTATTGCGGAGGGCCTCGGGAAAATCGCCGAAGACGGCCGCCATCTCCGCCGGCGTCTTGAGGTAGAACTGATCGCCGTGATAGCGCAGCCGTTTCTCGTCGTCGACGTTCTTCCCCGTCCCGATGCACAGCAGCACGTCGTGCGGACGATGGTCGCCCTGCCGCAGGTAGTGCACGTCGTTGGTGCAGACGAGCGGCAGACCCAGATCCGCGGCTATGGGCGGCAGGCCCCGGTTCACCACCTGCTGGTCGTCGATGCCCTGGTATTGCATCTCCAGGAAGAAGTTGTTCGCGCCGAGGATGTCCCGAAAGCTCGCTGCGGCTTCGCGGGCTCTCGACGCCTGATCGCGGCAGAGCTGGGTGGCCACCTCCCCCTTCAGGCAACTGCTGAGTCCGATGATGCCGTCGGCATGGACGGCCAGCAACTCCTTGTCGATGCGCGGCTTGTAGTAGAAGCCCTCGGTGTAGCCTGCCGATACGAGCTTGATCAGATTGTGGTAGCCCGCCATGTCGGATGCGAGCAGCACGAGATGGTTGGCCGTCTCTCCGGGCGTGCCGCTGTGATTGCGCCGATCCCCGTTGGCGACGTACACCTCGCAGCCGATGATCGGCTTGATTCCCCGCTTGCGCGCCTCGTCGTGGAACTTCACGGCGGAAAAGAGGTTCCCGTGCTCCGTCACCGCCACCGCCGGCATCTCGAGGCGGACCGCTTCGTCGAGCATCTCCCCGATGCGGCAGGCGCCGTCGAGCAACGAGTACTCCGTATGCAGGTGCAGGTGAACGAAGTCGGCCATGGCGTGTCGGCCCTACTCCCACTCGATCGTGGACGGCGGCTTCGAGCTGATGTCGTAGACCACCCGGTTGATGCCGCGCACCTCGTTGACGATGCGCGACGAGATGGCGGCGAGCAGATCGCTCGGCAGACGAGCCCAGTCCGCGGTCATGCCGTCGCGGCTCTCGACGGCACGCACCGCAATCGTGTGCTCGTAGGTCCGCTCGTCGCCCATGACGCCGACGGTGCGCAGCGGAAGCAGCACCGCGAACGACTGCCAGAGCCGGCGGTAGAGCCCCGCCCGGCGGACCTCCTCCGCCACAACCGCATCCGCCCGCCGGAGGAGATCGAGACGGCGCGGCGTCACCTCCCCCAGAATGCGCACCGCGAGACCGGGGCCCGGAAACGGCTGACGCCAGACGAACTCGTCGTCGAGGCCCAACTCCCGGCCGAGCTGTCTGACCTCGTCCTTGAACAGCTCGCGCAACGGCTCGACCAGCGAGAACCGCAGACGCTCCGGCAGCCCCCCCACGTTGTGATGGCTCTTGATGGCAACCGACGGGCCGACGATCGACACGCTCTCGATGACGTCGGGGTACAGCGTGCCCTGTGCGAGAAAGTCGAAGCTGCCCAGCCGGGCGGCGACCGATTCGAAGACGTCGATGAACGTCGAGCCGATGATCTTGCGCTTGCGTTCGGGATCGGTGACGCCGGCAAGCGCGCCGACGAACTGCTCGGATGCGTCCTCGCACACCAGGGGCAGGCTCATGCGGCTCGAGAAACGCTCCTCCACCTGCGCGGCCTCGTTCAGCCGCAGCAGGCCGTTGTCGACGAAGATGCACGTCAGGCGATCGCCGATGGCGCGGTGGACGAGCAGCGCCGCCACCGTCGAGTCGACACCGCCGCTCAACCCGCATGCCACCCTGCCTCGGGCGCCGACCTGCTCGCGGATTCTCGCCGTCGCCTCGTCGGCGAAAGAGGCCATCGTCCAGTCGCCGCGGCAGCCGCAGATCCCGGCGGCGAAATTGGCGAGAATGCGCGCGCCATGCTCGGTGTGCGCAACCTCGGGGTGAAACAGCAAGGCGTAGAGGCCGCGCGCGGTATCGGTCATGCCGGCAACCGGTGCGTTGGAGCTGGTGGCGACGACGGAGAACCCCGGCGGCGCCGCGTTCACCACGTCGCCGTGGCTGGCCCACACGCGTATTTCGGGCGGCACGCCGTCGAACAGGCCGCCCGCCTCCCGCACCGCCACCGCGGCATGCCCGTACTCGCGTTCCGGAGCATGGCCGACGTCACCGCCGAGAGCCGCGGTCATCGCCTGCATGCCGTAGCAGATGCCGAGCACCGGAACGCCGCACGAGAAGACTGCTGGATCGCACCGCGGCGCGTCGGCATCCGACAGGCTCGACGGCCCACCCGACAGGATGACGCCGGCCGGACCGCGGGCCCGGACGGCCTCCCCCGGGGTGCTGAACGGCACGATCTCCGAATAGACGGACAGCTCGCGAAGACGGCGGGCGATGAGTTGCGTGTACTGGGATCCGAAATCGAGAACCAGAATGGTCTGATGGGTCACGAGTACACGATGCCAGAGCCAGTGGTGGGGAACGAAACCGGTTCGCCGGGCGCTCGGCCGACGATCCCGGCTGCCGCTATTATAACCTCGTGAACGTTCGGCGCACCACGCCGCCGCCGGTGCTCGTCGCGATGCTGCTGGCGGTCACCCTGGCGCCGCCCGCCGCGGCCCAGCCGCGGCAGCCGCCCTTCGAGCCCTCCTTCCTGCTGCCCGTCGATCTGATCTGGACGACCGTTCTCGACAACGGACCGCGTCACGGTCCTGCGTACGATTCCCTGCGCGCCTACATCGCGTTGCGGAACGGCACGTTGGCAGCGGTCGAGTTGCAGACCGGCGAGGTGGTCTGGACCGTCGAACAGGAGCTCGATCATCAGCCGGCGGCAGGCGACGGCGTGGTGGTCGCGGCCGGCGGGAGCCGGCTCGTCGGCCGGCGCGCTTCCGACGGGCTCACGTTGTGGAGCGCAGAATTCGACTCTGCGATCAGCGCCCCCCCGCTCTGGAACACCGGTTGGCTGGTGGCGGCCACGGCGGCCGGAGAGATCGTCGTCTTCCGAGGATTCGACGGCGCGGAACTGTGGCGGCGCGCCCTGGGCGCGACCGCTACGGTGCGGCCCGCCATCGGCGGAGGACACCTCTACGTGGCGCTCACCGACGGGCGGATCGTCGCGCTCGCGCTCGGCACCGGCGCGGTGAGCTGGGAACGCGCCCTCCCCGGCCAGCCGCAGGGCATCCTGCCACTGGACGCGCTGTTCGTCGGATCGACCGACAATCTCCTGTACCGCCTGCGACTCGCCGACGGTGCAGTCGACTGGTACTGGCGCACCGGAGGCGACATCGTCGGGACGCCGAGCGCCGACCTGGAGCACGTCTACTTCACTGCCCGCGACAACGTCCTGCGCGCGCTCGACCGGAGAAACGGCGCCCGCCGCTGGCGCAGCGTCCTGGGGGGACGCCCCACGGCCGGCCCGATCCGGGTCGACTCGGTGGTCGTGGTGGCCGGGGTCTCTCCGAACGTCGATCTGTTCGATGCCAGGACCGGCCGCCCCCGGGGGCAGTACGTGACGTCGAGCGAGCTTGCCGCTCCACCCCACGTCATCCCGACCGCCCATCCGCCGTTTCCCAATCTGGTCCTCCTCACCGGGACCGGCGAGGTGGTGGGGTTGGCCGCCGCCGCCGGGCCGCCGCAACTGACCGTCGGTCTGTTCTTCGGACCACTGCTGCCTCACCCGCCCGAGGTCGGTCTGGCCGACTTCCTCGACTGGTTCCCGGCCAGCCAGCCGGAACCGCCGCCGCCGTTTCCCGCGGTCCCCACCGAGCCCGGCCTCGAGGATCCGTTGCCGCCGCCGGCGACCTCGCCGTTCTCCGTTCCGACGCGATAGCCCGATGCGCCGCACATCGTGGCCGGGAGTCGTGCTCGCCGCCGCCGTGGCAGCGTCGCTCGCCGCCGCCGCCGGCGCACTGATCGAGCCCCTGAGACTGGGCGCGTCCCGCGAAGCCAGCTTCGAGCTCGTCCGGCAGCAGGTACGGCAGCGTTTCGAGGAGTTGACGCGGACGCTCCAGCGGACCGCCGTCTCGCTCGCGAACCATCCCGGCCTGCCCGGCGCTCTGGGCGATCCCGGCGTACCGGGGGGGCTCTCGAGGGATCGCTCCGCCCTGGCCGAGCTGTTCGAGCTGACCCGGGATGCGGTTCCGCAAGGCGCGAACGACCTCGCCGTGACCGTCTACGACGCGACCGCGACACCCCGGGCCTGGACGGGGCGTCCATCGGAGCTGACCCGCGACCAGATACTGTCCGACTCGGCTCTTCTCGTCGCTTCCGGCCCGCTCGGCCTGCGTCTCGTCTACGTGGAGCCCATCGTCGCGACCGGCGGCGGGTCCGCCCGCCGCAGCAGGATCGGCTCTGTTTCGACCGAACACCTGCTGTCGGCCGGCGCCGGCGTGGCGGTCGGGGGGAGCCCGACGCCGCTGGCGTCGCCGGTGGCCCCCGTCGACCTGCGGGCCGCACGGGCCGCGCCGGAGCCGGAGGCCGGGCGACTTCGATTCGCGCTGCTGGCCCCGGACGGCGAGCCGTTGCTCGACGCCTCGGTGGCGGAGGACGACCTGGATCGGGCCCGTTCGGCGTGGCGCAGGTCGGTTCGCGACCTGGGCCTGGTGCTCGCCGCCCTGGTGCTGGGATTGGTCGCGCTTCCCGAACTCGTCAGCGCCCCCCGCGAGGCGGATGCCGAAGCCAGCCTCCGACGCGCGCTGCCGGCCGGAGGCGCGTTGCTCGCCGCCGGCTTGCTGCTCTGGATCGCCGCCACCCCGGGACCGGTCCGGCCCGGGCTCTTCTCCGCCGCCGCCTACGCGTCGCTCCGCTTCCCGAGCCTGCTCCGATCCCCGGCCGACGTGCTGCTGCTGGGACTGCTCTTCACCGCCGGCGCAACCACGGCGGTGCGCTTCGCCGGCGTGGCCCGCGCGGCATGGCGCCACAAGCGCTGGCTTGCGGGCCGCGACCGCGTCGTCCGGGCATACATCGCGGCCGGCGCGGCGGTCGCGCTGCTGTTGGGCGCGTACGAGATGCTGCTCGCCGATACGATGGCCGGCTCACTGGCCGACCTGCTGCAGTGGTCGCACAACCCGCTGGACTCCTCCCGGATCGGTCTGCTGCTGGGTCTGCTGCTGGCGGCTACGGCAACCATCTGGCTGGGGGTATCCGTCCTCCTGAGCGTCGAGGCCCGCTGGAGCCGGCATGTGCACGGGGTCCGCCTCAGGTCGCTCGCCGGGGCAACGGCGCCGGGCATGCTGCTGGCGGCGGCCCCCGTGGTTCCGACCTGGCCCTGTCTCACCCTGCTCGCCGGCGTGTTCGGCATGGCGCTGGTGGCGCCGCGCCTCCGTCCCTGGTTCCGCCATGCGTCCGAATCCGGAAAGCTCGCGGCCATCTTCGGGTCGCTCATCGTACCCGCGGTGCTCTCGTATCCGTCCATCGTGCACCACGGGTTGGCCGCCAAGCAGCGGCTGATAGAAGAAGAGATCGCCCCGGCGACCGCGAGTCATCCGGCTGCGCTGCTCGACAGTCTTTCCCGGACGCAGCGGGAGGTGGATGCGATGTTCGCCCGGGCGCCCCTGGCGTCCGACATCTTCAGGTCGGCGGACGGCGCCCCGACCCCCGACGCGGCGTTCTCGGTGTGGCGCCAGACCGATCTGGCCCGACTTCGCCTGACGTCGGCCATCGAGCTGTACGGCCCGGACCGGTCCCTCGTGAGTCGCTTCGCCCTGGACTTTCCCGACGTACCGGCGGCGCCGTCGTTCCTGGGGACGAGCTGCGACTGGGACGTCTACGGCGAGGTGTTCCCGTTCGGCGCCCAGGAGCGCCGCGTGCTTCACGCCGAACGCGGCGTGTGCCTGCCGTGGCCCGGCGACATGCCGGCCGCCGACGCCGTCGCCGGCGCCGTGGTCGTCCACGTACCTCTCGACTATCGGGCCCTGCCCTTCATCCCGTCGCAGAACCCCTATCACGACGTGCTCCGCGCGGCGCCGCGTCCGGCCGACGCACGTCCGGCGGATGCGGACGTGGACCTGGCGATCTACGGATGGGGCCGCAGCCCGCTCTTCACGTACGGTTCCGCCTCGTGGACGATCGACGACGCGCTGTTCGAACGCATCTACGCATCGCGGGAGCCGTTCTGGACGACGCTGCAGGCGGGCGGGCGGACGTCGGACGTCTACATCTCGAACAACCGCGCCGGCATCTACGCGCTCGGCTACCCGGTGCTCACGCGCTTCGATCACCTGATTCGACTGGCCGAGATCGTTGCCCTTGCCGGCGCCGCGTTCGGCTCGTGGATGCTGGTCCTGGCCGTGGCGGGACCGCTCACCCCGGAGCGCTACAGCCTCGGGCGGGAACTGGTCCGGGAGCTGCACGTCAGCTTCTATCGCCGGCTGTTCCTGGCCTTCGTCGCGGTGGCGACCGTGCCCGTGCTGGTCCTCGCCGTCCTGATTCGCAACTACTCCACCGGGCAGCTCCGCGACGACGTGGAGGCCGGTGCGGCCCGGACGGCCGTCGTCGCGCAACGGGTGATAGCGGAGCTGCAGCAGGCGGCGGATCCCGCGGCGACGGTCGCGACGGACGACCTGCTCGTCTTCGTCAGCCAGATCATCGAGCAGGACATCAACATCTTCGAGGGACCGCTGCTCAGGGCCACCAGCGAGCGCGACCTCTTCGCCTCCGGCCTGCTGCCGACCCGTACCCCGGCCCCCGTGTACAACGCGATAGCCCTGGCCCGGGCCCCCACGTTCGTTACCGAGGACGCGTTCGGCTCGCAGGACTACCTGGTCGCGGCCGCGCCCATCCGATCGGCCGGCGCGGACGCCATCCTGACCGTGGCCCTCGCGTCCCGGCAGCGGGACATCGAGCGACAGATCCGCGATCTCGATCGCGGAATTCTGCTCGGCGTGACGCTGCTCGTCTTTCTGGGCGCCGCCAGCGGCTTCTACATCGCCGAGCGCATCGCCGACCCGGTCCAGCGGCTGACCCGCGCGACGCGCCGCATCGCGCGCGGCGACTTCGACGCCCGGGTGGCGATTCGTTCGGCAGACGAGC
>WTGR01000138.1 GCA_011523485.1 Acidobacteriota bacterium | reverse complement strand
TCGCCGCACGACCTGCACGCCACCATCCTGCACCTGCTGGGCATCGACCACGAGAGGCTGACGTACCGCTACAACGGCCGCGACATGCGGCTGACCGACGTCCACGGGGTGCCGATCCCGCAGATCATCGCGTAGCGCTTCGGTCTGGAGGGTGGCCGCACGGTCACCCGAGAGCTTGCAACGGGGCGTCCGCCGACCGAGGCGGGCGCCCCGCTTCTGTTTGGGACCATCGATGGAGCGTATAGTCGAGTACGTGAACCGGGACAGTGCCTCACCGCGCTGCCGTGTTGGGCGCGGCTGTGCTGCTGTCTGCCACCGTTCGACGCTCCAGTCGTGGCGGTCGACGTCTCCGGGAAAACCGGTACAGTTCAGTAACCTGCGGGGTAGTTGAGTGGGGAGGTTGATTGGTGGCAGGTGAGGTGCGCAAGTCATGGCGCGACTAGAGCACACCGCGGCGGTCCTGGAGGCTGCTGAGCGATGGAAGCAGCGGTGTCTGCTGGATGGGGGATCGGTGTTCTCCGGCGAACGGCTGTGGTCCAGGGAGCACTTCGAGGAGCTCCGTGTCCATTTTGTCGAGAATCCCGACTCCGGGTCCGATCCCTTCTACGAGAAGCTGCGGCGGCAACTAGATCCGGCGCCGCCGGAGGCGAAGCGCCTGTGGGCGGAAGCGACCTGGGTGTTCTATCTCATCGTCCGAGGCCACGTCATCAGGCCGCTGACGAAGATCGACCAGATCCGGACGGTATGGGAATGGTCAGGTTCGCCGTTCCCGGAAGACCATTGGGCAGTGCGCGAAGAGGTCTTGGCGGGGGTCTCGCATCCCGGCACGGCGTACAACACGCATCGTTGGCGAGAATTCCGCTTCATCGTCTCTGCCATGGCCGACTGGTTCGGTCTTTCCGCTGAGCAGCGGCGAGCGCTGTTGGGCGATTCGTGGGGGTTCGCCGCGTGGATCTATGGACGGCGGTTCGTCGAAGGTCGTCAGTTTCACCGGGCGTGTTTGTACCTCCTGTTCCCCGACTCGTTCGAACCGATTCTCACGAGAAGTCACAAGAAGGCGATCGTCAGGGCGTTCGCTCAGGAGTGGAATGACCCAGCTCCCGACGACGAGAACGAGATCTCCTCGGACAGGGCGTTGCTGGAAATCCGAAAACGACTCGAGGCAGAGCATCCGGAGGAGGAAGTTGGTTTCTACCGGCCGCCCTTCTCGAGGGTCTGGCAAGCCAGCGACACCTCGCCGTCCCCGTCGCCGGAAGAGTCAGTCAACGAGGACGATGAAGCATGGTTTCGCAAGCGTTTCGGTACAGTGAACGCATGGGTGTTGAGCCCAGGGGAGGGTGCGCGCCGCTGGTCCGACTTTCGGGAGCACGATGTCGCCGCAATCGACTACGACGAGTTCGGAGACCTGAGTGAGTACAAGTCGAGAGAGGCTGTCCGTGACGCGGCGATAGAAAGCGGGCTTGGCAAGAACCCGTACAACCATGTACTTGCCGTTTGGGAGTTCGCAAACGAGATCCGAGTCAACGACGTCATCATCGCAAAAAGAGGACGTTCCGCCGTCCTGGGCTGGGCAAGAGTGAAAGGGGACTATGCCTACGTTCCCGAGCGGCAGGACTTTCGGCATGTTCGAGGCGTCGAGTGGCATGCGTTCCCCACCCGGATCGAGTTGCCTCGCGGTGAATGGGTCGCTACCAAGACGTTGACCAAATTCGTTGCTGACAGCGCGGATGCTGTTGGCGGCGGCGTACGTTGGGTGCGGTTCGTCTTCGACCGGGCGGAAGGAGGAACACTGGAGAGGGTGCCGAAGGAGGAACCGACCTACGACGCCTCGACCGCACTGGAGGACCTCTTCATCGACGACCACCAGTTCGACCGCATCCTCGCCACGATGGCCCGAGACAAGAATCTGATTCTCCAGGGGCCGCCCGGGGTCGGCAAGACGTATGTCGCCCGACGCATCGCATGGTGTCTGATTGGCCGCAAGGATCAGGGTCAGATCGAGATGATGCAACTCCATCAGTCGTACGCGTACGAGGACTTCGTGCAGGGCTGGAGGCCGAATGAAGAAGGGGGCTTCACGCGGAGGAACGGCGTATTCTACGAGTTCTGCGCGCGCGCTAGTGAGCAACCTGACACGCCGTTCGTCTTCATCATCGACGAGATCAACAGGGGCAACCTCTCCAGGATATTCGGTGAGCTACTCATGCTCATCGAGCCGGACAAGCGCGGGTCGGATCACGCCATTCCGTTGACCTACAGTAAAGTGGGCGAGCGGTTCTCGGTGCCGGAAAACGTGCACATTCTAGGCATGATGAACACCGCGGATCGTTCCCTGGCGTTGGTCGACTACGCGCTGCGCCGACGATTCGCTTTTGAAGAGTTGCGGCCCGCGTACGGCACCGAGAAGTTCCGGGCGTATCTCCTGGAAGCGGGCGTCGACCGAGCGCTCGTCAATAGAATCGACCGCAACATGTCGGGAATCAATGCGGCCATCCGTGACGACCGGGATCTCGGTCCGGGGTTCGAGATCGGACACAGCTTCTTTGTGCCCGACGACGCCACGGACCCCGCGGATGAGCGCTGGTACGAGGCCATCGTCGACACGAGGATCGCACCGCTGCTGCGTGAGTACTGGTTCGACCGTCCCCAGCGTGTCGGCGAGCTGCTGGACAACTTGCGGCAGTGAGTATCCCCGTCGCCAACGTCTACTACCTCCTGTGCTACGCCTGGAGGCACGTCGACGCCGCGGACATCGTCCGTTTGGAGGAGATCGCTGGGTTGGACAAGCTCCACGATCTGCTCGGCACGGTGCTTGCCAACGGGACGTTTCGGCTAGTCCGGAGCGGCGTCGACCGCGGCTATCGCGAAGTTCGCGAGGATCTCGCAGGCGTTCGCGGCAAGATCGCCGTGAGCGAGACGGTGGCTCGGGCGCTTCCGCGGCGCGGACGGTTAGCATGCGACTTCGAAGAGCTGTCGCACGACGTTCTTCACAATCGGATACTGCGCTCTACGCTTTCCTGTCTTCTGCGGGTGCGGAATCTGGATCGTGAGGTGCGGGAGCGAATCAAGTTGGCGTATCGGAAGCTCGACGGTGTGCGAGTCTTGCGGCTGAACCAGCGGTTGTTCGGCCGCGTGCAACTGGATCGGAACCGCCACAACTACCGGCTTCTGCTGTCGGTTTGCAGGTTGGTGCACGACTGCCTGCTCGTCGACGAACGGTCCGGAAACGCGACGTTTGTCGATTTTCGCAGGGACCGGAATCGGATGTGGGAGATATTCCAGGACTTCGTCACGGAGTTCTATCGGCGTGAACAGCGCGTCTACCAAGTGAATCGCGGCGGACGGAGGATCGCGTGGAATGCCGTGGGGACCGCCGAACATGATCGCGGGAGGATTCCCCGGATGGAAGGCGACGTGCTGCTTGACTCACCGACGCGACGCATCATCCTGGACACGAAATACTATCCGGAAGCGCTGACCACCCGTTACGGGGTCAGCAAGCTCCGTCCGAGCCACCTCTACCAGATCCTGGCCTACGTGCGAAACAGGGAGGCTACCACAGATGCAGGACCCAGGCACGAGGGCATGCTGCTCTATCCGGTGGTCGATGCCCCGCTGCCGGTCGATGTGTGCCTGGAGGGGTTCTGGATCCGGGCGCGAGGCATTGACTTGGCGCAGGCGTGGCGTGGTATCCGTGCCGACATGCTGGCGTTGATCACGTAGCCGAAACCGCTGCAACGGTGCCCGTGTCTGAACGTCTCTGCAGACGGCACCGAGGAGAGCCTCACAGCTCGGAATCCTCGATCCGCGCGATCTTCATCAGGTGCTTCTGCAAGCCGCGTTTCAGATTACCGCCATGCACGGGGACGGAGATGCGAGCTGCCGATCCCTCCTTCGCATAGATGTGGTGACTGCCTCTGACCCGCTTCAACCACCAGCCCCGCGATTCGAGAAGGCGGCAGAACTCCCTTCCGCTGAGAACCCTCACACGGCAATCTCGATGACCCTGTCCGTCTCGGAAACGGGAACATCCTGGACGTCTACGGATAGACACCCTTCGACGGCTTCGTAGATGTTGCTGAGCAACTCCTCGAACGTCTCTCCCTGAGTCGCACATCCGGGGATGGACGGTACCTCTGCCCAGTACCCGCCCTCCTCCGCTTCATGAACCACGACCTTCAGTTTCATGGCTTCTTCACCGGCAACGCCAGGACCGCGCGGCCCTTCGCAAGAGGTCCCTTCGCCTCTACGATCGTCTCACTACGGTACCACGTCGGATCCTCGGGACCACGCCTCCCTCCTCGGCAAGGATAGGCCAAGTGTGGTGAGATCGTGGCAAGCACGAAGCCCGACAGGGAGGAGACCATGAGACGGTTCGCCGCGACTCTCATCGCGATGTCGATCACGGCCGCGTTCATCCCCAGGCGGCACTGCGGCCGTAGAAGCACAAGCCCCCACGGCCGCACTGGAACACACCGCTGCCGGACCAGGATTCGCCAAGTCAAGCGCGTTTCCATCGACGCCGTCCGCACCGAGACCGGCGACGGGCGCGGTGAGATCGGCACGGGTGACAAGGTCGTCGTCGCTATGAGCGTCCTGTGCAATGGTTGCGAAGGCCTCGGCGAGCTCAGGCTGAGCGGCAGCGTCGCGATGCCCCTTGGGCTCACGCCGCGTCGGGGTAGCTCGGGTGGGTCCGGTCCGTCGTAATCGTCGGGCTCGGGAACCGGCGGCGCGTCCGCTCGACCAGGTCGATCGGATTGGGGTGGTTCTCGAGCTCGTTCAGCAGCCGCGCGCTCGCGTTCGGCAGCGGTCCGCCGGTCCTCACCAGGGTCCCGATGTTCTTGACCGTCGCGCGGATCACCTGCTCGGCGCCGGCGTCGTCCCGGGCCGGCCACGAGGCGAGCATCCCGGCCTGGATCCACCGCTCTCCCGCCGCGGTCGAACGCGTCCACCGCACGAGCTGGTCATCTGCCTGGAAGACCACAGGCTCGGGCTTGAACCCGAATCGTGCGCCATTGTCCACGGCCCAGTCGTTCAGCCGAATGTGGTCGATCGTACGCATGTTGCTCGTCAGCAGCATCTTGCCGCCCAGCGCGAGCGTCTCCCCCACAATCTGCGTGTCGCGATTGTCGGCCAGCAGCAGCGGGTTGGCGGTCGGGAAGCACTCGCGCGGCAAGTTGGCCAGTAGCGTCGTGTGCAACTCCCGCTGCGCGACGGTGAGCTCGAGTTTCTCGTACGGCGACTCCGGGTCGCGCCACATCGCGGCCCACCAGGCTTGGCGTTCGAGCTGCTGCCGGCGCTCGTCGTCAAGTGCCGGCGCACCCGGCTGCAGCAGCTCCTCGGCTACGCTGAGCGCGGCGGTCCTGCTCTGCAGCACGCCGGCCGGGGCGAGCTCGTCGGCGACCGTCGGCGGCATCCGCGCTTTCGTACCGCACAGCTCCGCCCATGCTGCATGCAGCTTGCGCGGCATCACGCGCAGCAGCTCCGTCGTGTCGAGCAGGATCAGCGCTTCCATCGTTCGAACTGCGCGTCCTCGAGGCGACGCGTCTCTTCCTTGACGAGCCGGCGTACGTAGGTGTCGTCTCCCACCCGCGGCCGCCGCGGTCCCTGTTGCGTCCGGGCTACCACGACGTCGACCTGGACCACCGTCGCATCGGGACCGAGGCTCTGCCGCGCCGCTGTTCGCAGCCGGCGATCGAGCTCGCGCTCGGCGTGCGCCACTCTGCTGTGCATGAACCGTACTGTATACCCCTCTTGCCGGCCGTGCGCTTGTTCACACGATCTGGCGCCCCACCGCGATCTCGGCCCGGCGCAGCTCATCAAGCCTGTGCAGGTTGAGCGAAAGTTGATATCCGTCAATGCGGCCCCGTGCGCCCGCGGGCCAGAATGCCCGGACTCCGAGCCTCCGGTCTCCGGGAGAGCCAATGTCGCGACATCCATACATCCCGCTCGCCGGCACGTGGGCGCGCTCGCGCCACGATCATGAGAACGCGTGGTACCGGCGCGGTTCGCCCTTCGACCGGGTGATGGCCGGACACGGCTACGAACGGGTCGAACAGGACCGCGATCCGAAACGCCCGGACGACGGCTACTGGTCGGGGGCAGTCAACGGGCTGCTGATTCAGTGGTTCGCGTGGTGGCGCGACAGGCACCCGGCGTGGCGGACGGGCGCCGAGACGCTGCGTGGCTTCCTCCGCGCGCGGCGCCGCGAGTTGGACGAGGCGGGCGGCGTCACGATCGTCGCGCACAGCCACGGCGGCCAGGTGCTCGCCTACGCGCTGGCGGAGATGCCAGCCGACGTCTGCCCGATCCACGTCGTCACGGTCGACATGCCGGTCCGGCGGGACATGGACGGCGTCTACGGCCGGGCCGCGGCGCGCTGCCGCCATTGGGTGCACCTGTACAGCGAGCGGGGCTGGAAGAGCCGGTTCCGCTGGCTCGGAAACCGCTTCGGACCCCGCACGCTCGACGTCGCCCACCGCAACCGCAAGGTAACCGGCGGGCACAGCGGCATTCTCGACGATGCCGGGCACATCGGGCAGTGGCACGACATCCTGTCGAACCTGCCCCCACGGATCGCAGCGGGGCCCGCCTGAATACTCCTTACAGTCTCACTGTATACTACCTGCATGAGTATCCGCTTGCAGGTGGTCATGGACGAAGCGGAAATCGGCGAGTACCGCCGCCTCGCCCGGCGCGACGGGCTCACCCTGTCGGAATGGGTGCGCCAGAAACTGCGCCGCGCCGAGCGCAATGAAGCGTCGGGTAGCGCCGACCGGAAGCTTGCTGCGATCCGCGCGGCCGCGCGCCACGATTTCCCGACCGCGGACGTGGATCGGATGCTGCGTGAGATCGAGTCGGGCTACCGCGGATGATTCTGATCGATTCGAACATCCCGATGTACCTCGTGGGCGCCGCGCATCCGCACAAGGCCGATGCCCAACGGCTCCTCGAACGCTTTGCGATCGACAATCGACGGCTGGTGAGCGACGCGGAGGTGCTGCAGGAGATCCTGCATCGCTACGTCGCGATAGACCGGCGCGACGCGATTCAGCCGGCGTTCGACGCGCTCCTCGGCGTCGTCGACCAGGTTCTCCCGATTACGGCGAAGACGTTGCACGGCGCGCGCGACATCGTGCTCGGGTCTCCGGCGCTCTCGGCCCGTGACGCGCTGCATGCCGCGGTGATGCGACAACACGACATACAGGAAATCCTCTCGTTCGACCGCGGCTTCGACGATGTTCCCGGAATCCGCCGCCTCGGCGCCTGACACGAAACAGCCGGGAGTCCCGGTGGACCGTCAGCAGCTCAGGCAACGGTGGTTGTTCACCGCGCCGAGGCTCTCCAGCAGTGCAATCGTGTCCCGGAACGGCTGGATGCGCTGGACCGGGCCGTTGGCCATGTCGACGGTGGTCTGCCCCATCCGGCTGACCTGCGTGACGTCGACGCCCCGCGCGACCAGATAGCGGATCAGGCCGTTGTCCCCGCGCGCCGCGGCGTGGTGCACTGCGTTGTAGCCGTTGTGGTCGCGGGCGTGCACGTCGGCGCCGACCTCCTCCACCAGGAAGCGCACGGCGGGCAGCCAGCCGTCCGGGGCGTGACGGTGGGAGTTGCCCGCGAAGCCCTGGCCGTAGCCCACGCCGGAGGCGGCCAGCAGCGGCGGCACGCCCGGACCGCCGTAGGGCACGGCCGGCAGGCCCGACGGATCGGGGTCGAGCGGACGGCGGCGCGAGGGGACCTTGATCGTCGGCAGGTGCGGGTCGGCGCCGTGGGCCAGCAGCAGGCGCATGGCATCGAGGTCGAGCGCGTGGGCGGCGCGCCAGAACGGCGTGGCCCCGGCGCGGTCGACCCCGAGCAGGTCGCGGTTGTAGGTCGTGTACCACAGCGAGCGCTTCAGGCGGGCGTTGACGTCGGCCCCGGCGTCGATCAGCGCCTGCATCAGCTCCATGTAAGAAGTGGACTGCTGCAGGTAGTCGGTCGGCTGCGGGTGCCGCGCCTTCGGCGCCCAGT
>WTGR01000039.1 GCA_011523485.1 Acidobacteriota bacterium | reverse complement strand
CCACCGGCGGGTTCGCGCTGGCGTTCAAGGCCGACGCGCTGTGGGTGGGCGCGGCCAGCGATCTGCTCGAAGGCGCGGCGGGCCGGCTGAACGCCTCCCAGGCGGGGGTGACGCGGGTTCGCACGGCGCTGGAGGGCTCGCGGGGCTTCACCCTCGGGGGCCGGCTGTCGCTGACGCCGACGGTCGAGGTGGGTCTGCGGCGCGACGGCGGCGACGCCGAGACGGGCGCCGGCATGGACGTGGGCGGCGGCCTCGCCTTCTCCGACACGGTGACGGGGCTGTCGCTGGACGTGCGGGTGCGGACGCTCGTGGTGCACCAGGCCGAAGGGTTCGCGGAACGCGGGATGTCGCTGTCGTTCGGTTGGGACCCGACGCCGTCGAGCCCGTTGGGGCTGACGGCTCGGGTGGCCCCGTCGTGGGGCGGGCAGGCGCAGGGCGGGGCCGATGCGCTGTGGGGCAACCAGATGGCCTACGGGATGGGCTCGCAGCAGATGTACGGGTCCGGCGACCGTGTCGACGCGGAGTTGGGCTACGGGCTGCCGGTGGGGGCCCGCTTCGTGGGGACCCCGCGCGTCGGCCTGGCGACCTCGTCCTACGGCCGGGACTACCGGGTCGGCTACGGGCTCGGGGTGCTGGACCGGGGGAACGTGAACTTCGAACTGGCCGCCGAGGCGCAGCGGCGGGAGACCCCGATGCAGGGCGAAGCCAGCAACGGGTTCATGGGCCGCGCCACCCTCGGCTGGTAGGCCGGGTCAGGGGCCGGCGCTGCGTGGCGACCGAAGACACGAACCTGAAATATACGAAAAACACGGGAGGCTCCCCGTGAACCTACGCGTCCTCGTCGTGGACGATCAGGAGCAGATCCACGACGACTTCCGGGAGATGCTGCTGCCGCGCCGCACGACGGCGGCGTCCGACGACCTGGTGGCGGCCTTCATGGATCCGCCGAACCGCTCGTCCGGGGTCCGGTTCCCGCCGTTCGACCTGCGGCACGCGCGCAGCGGCCAGGAAGGCTACGCCGCCGTCGAGCAGGCGCACGAGGCGGACGAGCCCATCGCCGTCGCCTTCGTCGACGTACGGATGCCGCCGGGCATCGACGGCGTCGAGGCGGTGCGCCGCATGCGGGCTGTCGACCGCAACCTCGAGGTCGTCATCATGACCGCGTACTCGGACAAGCCGCTGTCGGCGATCATCGGCGACGTGGACCTGCTGCACAAGCTCCTGTACATCCGCAAGCCCTTCGCCCGCGAGGAGGTCCAGCAGATCAGCCTGTCGCTGGTGAAGAAGTGAAACCTGGAACGGGACCTCGCCGAGGGGCGCCGGCAACTGACGGACTCCCACCGGCGCCTCGAGGCCGTGCTCGACGCCACCGGCGACGCCATCGCGATGTACGACCGGACGGAACGGCTGGTCTTCGCCAACCGCTGGTACGAGGCGCTGTTCGATCTGACCCCCGACGAGCTGCGCGAGCTGTCGCTGAGCGTTGCGACCGAGCGGTTCCGGGAGTGCTCGCCGGAGTTCCGCGTGCCGAATCGGATCGCGACGGTCGGTCCGGCCGCGCGCTCGCGCGTGGTCGAGCCGCACCCGCGCGGCACCGGGGCGCCGGGAACGGCGCTGTTCTACCAGTTCACGCAGCCGGTGTCCGACAGCAGCGGCGCGCGGATGGGCGATCTGCTCGTCTACCGGGACGTGTCGCGCGAGCTCGAGATCGAGCGGATGAAGGCCGAGGTCGGCCGGTTGCGGTCCGAGTTGGAGACGACCTACGCCTTCAGCGGGATCATCGGGTCGAGTCCGGGGATGCGCAAGGTGGGCGAGCTGCTGCGGCGCGTCGTCGACAGCGACGTCAGCGTGCTGGTGACGGGCGAGAGCGGCACGGGCAAGGAGCTCGTCGCCCGAGCCCTGCACTTCAACGGGCCGCGCAGGAAGGGTCCGTTCGTCGCGGTCAATTGCGCGTCGGTGCCCGAGACGCTGATCGAGACCGAGATGTTCGGGCACGAGCGGGGCGCGTTCTCCGGCGCGACGGCGAGGCGCATCGGGTGCTTCGAGCAGGCCGACGGCGGCACGCTGCTGCTCGACGAGATCGGCGACATGCCCGTCGCCCTGCAGGCCAAGCTGCTGCGGGTGCTGCAGGAGCGCGAGATCCGCCGGGTCGGCGGGAACGCCACCATCCCCATCGACGTCCGCGTGGTCGCGTCGACGCACCGCGATCTGGAAGCCGCGATGCGCGAGGGCGCGTTCCGGGAGGACCTGTACTATCGGCTCGCGGTGTTTCCTGTCGACGTCCCGCCGCTGCGGAAGCGCCAGGAGGACATCCCGCTGCTGGCCGAACACTTCCGCAAGAAGCACGCCGACCGGCTCGGCGCCGCCGTGCGCGGCATCTCGCCCGCCGCGACCGCCCTGCTGGCGCGCTACGAGTGGCCCGGCAACGTGCGCGAGTTGGAGAACGTCATCTGCCGCAGCCTCGTGCTGGAGACGTCCGACGTGCTCCAGGCGGCCACGCTTCCCGCCGAAGTCGGACCGCCCGCCGCCACGCTCGGAGCGCCGGCCGTGCCCCCGACCGTGGGAACGCTGGCCGACCTGGAGCGACAGGCGATTGCCGACGCCGTGGAGCAGTCGGGCCACAACCTGACCCGCGCCGCGAGTGCTCTCGGCATCGACCGAACCACCCTGCACCGGAAGCTGAAGAAGCACGGCCTCGGCGACGCCCGGGCCTGACCGCCCCGGCCCGGCCCGATCGAACGGCGGCCTGCCTCCTGTCCACCCGCGTGGCTTCACTTCCCTCGGCCACGCGAGAGCGGCAGAGCCCTGGCGCAGGCAGGAGGCGCTGCAAATCGCGACACCCGCTGCAAAGCGCAACAGTCTGTGCGGTTGGGGTGCGCAACTTCCGGATCTGGAATCACTTGACGCGATCCGGCGCACTCGTGCCGCCCGTCGACCGTTGCAGGCCGCGACAGTCACGGCCGCTGCGCGACGCTGCCTCGGCAGGAGGGAACTATCTGAAAACACGCCAGTTGCAGCACATCGACGCGTGGTGGCCCGGTTCTTGCCCTTGGACATGTCGCCGCAGCGCGCGGCCGGATTGGCCGGCACGACGCATGCGCGGTGGAGAGTCCCTGAGGAAGCCGATGTTGCTGAACGTCCACACCACGGTTGAGCAGGCGCGTCGCGATGCACTCGTTCGGGCGGGAGCGGGGCAGCGAGGTCGCGATCGACGGCGCTGGATGCGGCGGGTGGCCGCGGTCGTCGCCGCGGTCGCCGTGGGCGCGGCCCTCGGCGTCGAGCCGGCGAACGCGCAAGGCCTCCCTTCCTGGCTGCTGATCACCGATGAGTGGGTTGACGAGGGCGGCACGATGACGTTCGATGTGTTCATTTCCGCGGGTGGAACCGTGCCGGGCGGGTTCAAGGTGACGCCGGTCATCACCGACGGGAGCACGCAGCATAGCGGATACGGCACGGCAAAGAACGGCACGGACTACACCGCGACCGCGAACCCGGCGACACTCACCTTCAAGGGTACCGCGAACGAGAAGCACACCTTCACGGTGGCGACCACCGAGGACAGCGTGGCGGAGGATACCGAGATCTTCACCGTCAAGCTGAGCGTCACCGAAACGGAGGCCAGGTTCCAGATTGATGATTCGACGGGATACATCCGCGACGACGACTCGGCGACCCTGACGATCGCCGATGCATCGGTCAGCGAGGGCGACGGGGCTACGTTCACCGTGACTCTGGACAATGCGGTACAGGGCGGCTTCACCGTGACGCCGAGCTTCACCGACGGGACGGCGACGAGCGGCACGGACTACACGGAGAACACGGCGGGGATCAGCTTCTCAGGCACCGCCGGTGAGACGCAGAGCTTCACGGTGACGACGACCGAGGACGAGGCGGTGGAAGACGAAGAGACGTTCACGGTCAACCTGGCCGTCTCCGGGACAAAAGCGACGGTGACGGCGACCGACACCGCGACCGGAACGATCCGCAACGACGACGCGCCGGCCCTTTCCATCGACGACGCTTCGGCCACCGAGGGTGGCTCGATGACCTTCACGGTAACCCTGAACGCGGCGGTCTCCGGCCAGTTCTCCGTCGATCTGAGCTTCACCGACGGCACGGCGACGGAGGGTACGGACTACACCGAGTACACGGAGGGCCTCAGCTTTGCGGGTACGGCCGGGGAGGAGAAGACGTTCACCGTGGCCACGACCGCGGACACCGATGTCGAGGGCGACGAGACCTTCACGGTGGGCCTGAGGGTTTCCGGGACGTCGGAGACCATAACGGCTACCGATACGGCGACGGGGACGATCCGCGACGACGACGCGCCGGCCGTGACGATTGCCGACGCCTCGGCCGGCGAGGGCGACCCGATCACGTTCACCGTGACGCTGGACGAGGCGGTGTCGGGTGGACTGACGGTGACGCCGAGCTTCACCGACGGCACGGCCACGAAGGGCACCGACTACACCGAGAACACGTCGGCGCTCACCTTCGCGGGCACCGCCGGCGAGACGCAGCAGTTCACGGTCGCGACGACCGAGGATCAGGCGGTGGAAGGCGACGAAACGTTCACGGTGAGCCTGACCGTTTCCGGGACATCGGAGACGGTGACGGCGAACGACACGGCGACGGGGACCATCGAAAACGACGACGCGCCGTCGGTGACGATTGAGGACGCCGAAGCCGACGAGGGCGACCCGATCACGTTCACGGTGACGCTGGACGCGGCGGTGTCCGGCGGTCTGACGGTGACGCCGAGCTTCACCGACGGCACGGCCGAGAAGGGCACGGACTACACGGAGAACACGGCGGGGATCAGCTTCGCGGGCACCGCGGGCGAGACGCAGACCTTCACGGTCGCGACGACCGAGGACACCGATGTCGAGAACGACGAGACGTTTACCGTCAGCTTGACAGCAACGGGGACATCGACGACGGTGACGGCGACCGACACGGCGGCGGGGACCATCGTCGATGACGACGACGACCAGCAACGTAGCGGCATCACGCCAGCGTTGACGATCGCCGATGCGGAGGCCGACGAGGGCGACTCGATCACCTTCACCGTCACGCTGGACGAGGACGTATCCGGTGGTCTGTCGGTGACGCCGAGCTTCACCGACGGCACGGCGGCGAAGGGCACGGACTATACGGCGACCGCGACCGCGCTCAGCTTCGCGGGCACCGGGGGCGAGACGCAGAGCTTCGCGGTGGCGACGACCGAGGACACCGATGTCGAGGCGGACGAGACCTTCACTGTGAGCCTGCGCGTCTCCGGGACCTCGGAGACCATAGCGGCGAGCGACACGGCGACGGGGACGATCGTCGACGACGACGACGCGCCTGCGGTGAACCTGGCGGTGAGCCCGTCCATCGTGGGCGAAGGCGCTTCGGCGACGAGAGTGACGGTCACGGCGTCGCTGTCCAGCAACAGGACTTTCGCCGAGGACAGGACGGTGACGGTCTCGGTCGGCGGCGGCACGGCGACCTCGGGCACGGACTACGCGGCGGTCTCGAACTTCGACATCACCATCGCGAAGGGTGCGGCAAGCGGAACGGGGACGTTCACGCTGCGGCCGATCCAGGACACGACGGTCGAAGGCAACGAGACCATCGACGTCGCCGGCGCCGCAGGAGACCTGACGGTGAACGGGACACGGCTCGCGCTGACCGACGACAACGGCGCGCCTGCGGTGAACCTGTCGGTGAGCCCGTCCAGCGTGGGCGAAGGCGCTTCGGCGACGAGAGTGGCAGTCACGGCGTCGCTGTCCGGCAACAGGACTTTCACCGAGGACCGGAGGGTGACGGTCTCTGTCGGCGGCGGCACGGCGACCCCGGGCACGGACTACGCGGCGGTCTCGAACTTCGACATCACCATCGCGAAGGGTGCGACAAGCGGAACCGGGATGTTCACGCTGCGGCCGATCCAGGACACGACGGTCGAAGGCAACGGGACCATCGACGTCGCCGGCGCCGCGGGGGACCTGACGGTGAACGGGACATGGCTGACGCTGACCGACGACGACGGTACGCCGGAGGTGGACCTGTCGGTGAGCCCGTCGATCGTGAGCGAGGGTGACGCGCCGACGAGAGTGACGGTCACGGCGGCATTCTCCAGCAGCAGCACGCTAAGCACCGACACGACCGTCAGGGTGTCGGTCGGCGGCGGCACGGCGACTTCCGGGACCGACTACGCGGCGGTCTCCGACTTCGATGTCCGGATCCGGGGAGGCGAGACGAGCGGCACGGAGACGTTCAGGCTGACGCCCGCGGCGGATGCGCAGGTCGAAGCCTCCGAGACGATCCGGGTGGCGGGCGGCGCGTCGGGGCTGACGGTGAACGGGACGCGGCTGACGCTGACCGATTCGACGCCGAGGCTGAGCGTGGGTGCGGCCCGCGCCGCCGAAGGGGAGAACATGGTGTTCACGGTGGCTCTGCAAGCGGCCGGCCGGCAGGCGGTGACCGTGCGGTATGCGACCACCGACGGTTCGGCCGCGGCGGGCGCCGACTACACGTCGACCTCCGGGCAACTGGTGTTCTCGGCCGACGAGACCGAGCAGACGGTCAGCGTGCCGGTCGCGGACGACGCCGAGGTCGAGGACAACGAGACGTTTACGCTCGCGGTGCAGTTGGCGGATGCGCCGGGACCGCCGGCGTCGGCGACGGGAACCATCGTGGACAACGACGTTGTCACGGTCACGGTCACCGAGCCCGACGTGCGGGAAACCGACGGTCTGGCGACGTTCACGGTGTCGCCTTCGTCCGCGAGCTCGTACGAGGTGGTCGTCGAGTACTGGACGTCCGACGGGACGGCGACGGCGGGCGCCGACTACGTCGAGACGACCGGCAAGCTGGTGTTCGCGCCGGGCGAGACCGAGAAGGTGGTTGCCGTGGAGGTGCTGGACGACGACGTGGTCGAGAGCGCGGAGACGCTTCTGCTCTCGATGACGGTCGCCTCGGTCGGGTCGCGCGCATCCGGCTTGTCGGCCGCCGAGGCCCCGATCCGCATGGCCGCGGCGGGCGGAACGGACCAAGCGAGCCCCACCTCGTTGCAGATGACGGGGACGATTCGCGATGACGAGCTGGTCCGGACGCGGGGTTCGGGGACCAGCCGCACGCTGTATCTGCTGGCGCGCTCGATGGCGTCCGAGGCGGTGGCGGCGATCGGGGAACGCTTCGTCGCGACCGGCGGCGACGACACGCCGCGGGCGACGTTGGGCGCGGCGTCGCCGGCCGGCCACGGTAGCGCGGGGGCCGGCGCCGGCGTGGCGTATCCGGCAGTGTCGAGCGCCGGCGGCAGCGGCGCTTCGCCGGGAGGCGGCCGGGGCGCCATGGCGTTGCATCGGGCGTCGGACCAGCCGTTCGCGGATCTGGGGTGGCTCGACAACGCGAACTTCTCGGTGCCGGTGGGAGAGGCGAACCAGTCCGGGCGCTGGCAGGTATGGGGCCGCGCGGGCACGGTGCGGAGCCAATTGCAGACCCCGACCGGGGGGGAAGCGCGGGGCGACGTGTTCTCGAGCCACGTGGGAGTGGACACGCGGCTGGGCGACTCGGCGCTGCTGGGTGTGTCGCTGTCCCACACGGTGGGTCTGCTCGGCTACACGGTCCGGAACCCCCTGGTCGAGGGCGCATTGCCCGGCGAGGGAGACGGCCGCGTGACGAGCGTGCAGCCCTATGCGCATTGGGCGCCGCGCAACGGCCTGACGATGTGGGGCATGGGCGGCGGCGGCCTGGGGTCGCTGACGCTGGCCGACTCGGTCGGGATGGTAGAGACCCCGCTCGGGCTGCGGCTGTTCGCCGGCGGCGCGCGGCAGGCGCTGACGGACGGTCTGGCGCTGAAGGTGGATGCCTTCCACGCGACGCTGCGCTCGGAGGAGCATGCCGAGATGGCGGCGGCGACCGGCACGGCGATGCGGGGCCGGATGCTGGCCGAGGGGCAGACCGACTGGGTGTTGTCCGAGTCGTCGAGCCTGAATCCCCGCCTCGAGGCCGGCCTGCGCTGGGACGGCGGCA
>WTGR01000300.1 GCA_011523485.1 Acidobacteriota bacterium | reverse complement strand
ACTTCGGATATACCGCGATGCGGTCGTGCCGCTGGTGCGCGCGCCCGGTCAGCGGATCGAAGCTCAGCAGCTCGTCGACCTCGTCTCCGAACAGCTCGATCCGCACGGCCTGCTCGTCGTAGGACGGATACACCTCGATGATGTCGCCGCGAACCCGGAACACGCCGCGCGCGAAATCGTGATCGTTCCGCTCGTACTGGATCTCTACGAGCTTGCGGAGGATGGCGTCGCGATCGATCCGCTGACCCCGCTCGAGCGCGAGCAGCATCCCGTAGTACGCCTCGGGGGATCCGAGCCCGTAGATGCACGAGACGCTCGCGACGATCAGCACGTCCCGCCGCTCGAACAGCGCCCGGGTGGCCGACAGCCGGAGGCGGTCGATCTCGTCGTTGATCGTCGCTTCCTTCTCGATGTACGAGTCGGTGGCCGGCATGTAGGCCTCGGGCTGGTAGTAGTCGTAATAGCTGACGAAGTACTCCACCGCGTTGTCGGGAAAGAAGCGCTTGAACTCCTGGTAGAGCTGCGCGGCCAGGGTCTTGTTGTGGGCCATGACCAGCGTCGGGCGGTTGACCGCCGCCACGACCTGGGCCATCGTGAACGTCTTGCCCGAGCCGGTCACGCCGAGGAGGACCTGATGCCGGTCGCCGCGGTTCAGGCCCTCGATCAGCTCGCCGATCGCACGCTCCTGATCACCGCGCGGCTCGAAGTCGGAAACGAGGGTGAACCGATCGTACGTGGACGGCATGGACCAGACCGCTTGTCGCCAGGGCGATCCGGCATGCTACCACGAGGGCCGGAGCCGGGCCGTCAGCGCGGGTCGGCGGAAGCCTCGGCCTCGTTCCAGAGCGCGTAGTACCCCTCCCGGACCCGCACCCTCGCGCGCCGCAGGTCGGCGCGGTCCGGACGCAGGCGGACCTCGACCTCGCGCCAGCTCCCGTCCTGGCGGGTGTTGGTCGAGATGAACCCGAGCGAGTACCGCGCGTCCAGCTCCTCGACGATCGTCTCGTAGATCTCCTCGAGCGCGTTCAGCGACTGCGGGAAGTAGGCGGTGCCCCCGGTGAGCTCCGTCAACCGGCCCAGCCGCATCCGCTGCCGCAGGCGCCCCCTGGAACGCAGGTTCTGCTGGAAGCCGATGGCGTAGACCGTGACGTCGGACGCCCGCAGCAGGTCACGCGCGTCCCGCAGCGAGAGGCGGCTGCGGGTGTCCTCGCCATCGGTGTAGAGCACCAGCACCTTGCGGCCGTCCTGCTCGAACGCGCCGTCCAGATAGACGCCCAGGGCGTCGTACAGCGCCGTGTAGCCTTCGGGCCGACGCCCCCGCACGCGCTCGATCAGCCGGCCGAAGTCCTGCTGCCCGTAGCGGCCCACCCGCACCTCGGTGTCGAAGTCGACCAGCGTGATGTCGGCGGCATAGGTCAACGTGTTGAGGAACCTGATCGCGGCGGTCTTCTGGAACCGGTCGTTCCGCTCCATGCTGCTGCTCATGTCGAGCAGCATGCCGACGTGCAGGGGAATCGTCTCCGCGTCGCTGGCGAGCCCGAGCGAAAAGTAGCGCACCTCCTGCGGGCGGCCGTCCTCGAGCACCTCGAAATCGTCGCGCGTCAGGTCGGTCACCAGGTTGCCTTCCCGGTCGACCACGGTAACGCCGAGGTGCACCAGATCGATCCGACTGGTGAACAACGGCTGTTGCCCCGGCGCCGAGGCAGGCGCGAGAAGCAGAACCGCCAGGACGATTCCTTGCCACTTCATGGCCGCGATGATAGCGCACGGCGGCGCACGCGGACGGTCGTTCCGGTCCATCCCGGGACATCCCGTACAGGCAGCGGGCGCGGACCCGCGTATAATTCGAGGCTGCCATGAGGTGCGTGGCGGTCTGCCAGGATGCCCTGGTCGTCAGGACGCTGCACCAGGCGCTCGTGCCGTCTCTCGACATCGAGTTCCTGGTAGAGGATCGCGCCCTGGCCCGACGCCTCCACGACGCCGGGATTCCCGCCCGGGCCGGCGATCCGCGGCGCATCGACACCTACCTACGCATGGACGTGACGCCGGCCACCTGCGTCATCGTCGAGGACGGCGGGCGCCGCAGCGTCAGGCGCATTCTGGAAGCGCTGGCCGACGCCGGCGCGGTGCTGACCTACGTGCTCGACGTCGCCGAGCGCCGCTCGAAACGATCCGACGAGTGCCTCGCCGCCTTTCCCGAGGTCAGCGCGCTGAGCCTCGGCGACCTGCTCAAGGGCTCGCTGCTCGGCGCGCTCGGCCGCGCGCTCACCCGTTCGCGGGTCCAGCAGTACCAGCGCTACTTCGCCGACGCCGACCGGGTGCTCATTCTCCTGCACCACGATCCCGACCCCGACGCGCTGGCGAGCGGCCTCGCGCTGCGTGCGTTGCTCCACCGCACCAAGGCCACCGCCATCATCGGCGCGTTCCACGGGGTGACCCGCCCCGAGAACCTGCGCATGGCGAACCTGCTCGACATCCAGGTGCAGGCCCTGACCGCCGAGTCGCTCGGCGAGTTCGACCGCATCGCCACCGTCGACGTCCAGCCGCACTATTTCGGGGGCCTGCTCGGACGCGTGGATCTGGTCATCGACCACCACCCGGAACGAACCGGCTACACGACGATCTTCAAGGACATTCGCCCCGACTACGGCTCGACGGCCACGATCCTCACCGAGCATCTGCGGGCCACGGACGTGAACATCTCGGAACGCATCGCCACGGCGATGCTCTACGCCATCAAGTCCGACACGCTGTTCCTGTCGCGGCAGACGAACCGCAGCGACCTGGAGGCGTTCACCTATCTGTATCCCCTCGCCGACCCGGCGCTGGTCCGCAAGATGGAGGGCTCCGAGATCACGCTGGAGCGGCTGCGGCACGTGACGCGGGGCGTGCAGTCGGGCCGGATGCGCGACCAGGTGTTCGCGGCGCACATCGGCGAGGCGCCGCGGGACGACCTCGTGCCGTACGTCGCGGATTTCCTCCTGCAGCTCGAGGACGTCAAGTGGTCCGTCGTGTCCGGCATCGTCGGCGACCGGCTCGTCGTCTCGGTCCGGAATCTGGGCTACTCGCGCAACGCCGGCGAGTTCGTCAAACGGTGGTTCAACGATATCGGCAGCGCGGGAGGACATCGCGCCATGGCCAAGGCGGTGGTGCCGCTCGACGCATTCCGGACGAAGTTCCAATCGGTCGAGGACAGCGAAATCGCGGACCGGCTCGCCGACCTCGCCGCCCGCTTCCTGCGCGAGCCGCAGAGCGGCGACCGGCGGACTGCGGGCAAAGGCCCCGCGAAACTGCGCTCGCCCGGCGGCTGAGGACGCCGCGCCGAACGCCTCTCCCAGTCAGTCCTGGCCCGCAAGACGGGCGGAGAAGGAGACCGGAGCGTCCGCCCGCTCGACCGGCGGCGCCTCGATGAGCTCGCCGCTGGCCCCCAGCACGGCGTCGACGAACTGCCGAAAGCCGTCCTGGTAGCCGCGATCGACCAGCTCCGCCAGGGTCTGCATCCGGTCGGACCGCTCGTCGTAGCATCCGGCCACGTCGAAGGGACCGACCGGGTTGTGCGCCGGCCTGACCTCGAACAGGGACTGGAACAGCCCGCGCCGGGCGTCGATCGCCTCCTGAAGAGAAACGGTCTCGACGCCGAGCAGGTATTCCCCCGCCTTGCCGCGGATGTCCCGGCGCGCCGCGCCGAGCGCATGCGGGCCGCTGGCGGACGGCACGGCCGAGACCAGAATGACCTGCTCGACGCCGGCCCGCGCCACCTCTTCCAGCAGACGCGCCGTGCTGTCGGGCCGATCGCAGAACCGGTGCGTCTCCCCCTGCCAGGCGCCGTCGTGCGCGAACGTCACGTGGTGCGGGTCGGTGGCGACCGGCAGGCACAGCGCGGCGGCGAAAGCGTCCATCGCGTGCCGCTGCGCGCCCTGCGACAAGTCCACCGTCTCGAGCGGCCGCGCCGCGGCGTCCTCCCCGGGCTGCCCCTGCAGGAACTCGCCGCGGTACGGCTCGGCGAGCAGGGCGAAGGCGACGTCGCGCCGCGCGTCGACGTCGTGGACCAGCATCAGCAGCTCGCGAAACCCGGGCTGTCCCAGATTCTCCTGGAGCAGCTCCGCATAGCGCCGGCCCAGCTCGTCGGCGTTGGGGCGCTGCACCCGCGAGCCGTGCATGATCTGCCACAGGCCGCCGCTGAACCATGCCACGGCCTGCGCGCGGTCGATCGGCGCCCCCAGCAGCCGCCACCACAGCCCGCCGCGACCCGGCCGCCGACCTCGAGGCCGCAGAGCGCGCTCGATGACATCGAGGGCCAGCAACGCCAGCAGCGAAGCGACCGCGATCACCACGAGTCGGGGCAGGTAGACCGGCAGCACCGACGGCGCGAAGACCGTGCGGAGCCAACCGCCATAGGCCGCCGACAGTTCGCCGCCGGCCTCCACGCCGATCAGGACCAGGAAGTACCCGACGGGAAACACGACGGCCGCCAGCGCCAATGCCGCGACCGGCAGCAGCGTCGTCGCGAACGCGGCGGCGAGCATCCACGCCGCGCCGCGCAGCGTGGACCGCCAGCGGTAGGTACGGCGCACGCCGGGGCTGCGCCACAGCCCGCTCTGCGCCCACAGTCGCGAGCCGCCGTCCACCGCCGCGAACATCGCCCCCACGGCGCCGATCCCGCGCCCGGCGACGAGATCGATCTTGACGCCGGCCTCGACCAGTGCGCGCAACACGCCGGCGTGATACGCGCCGGCGGCGCCGGTGCCGGCGAGGACGAGCGCCGTCCGCAACTGCGGGACGTACCGGCGAACCGTGTCGATGGAAGCCACGGACTGGCAGGCGCTCAGGACTCGTGGATAGTGGTCAGCTCGACGATCTCGAACTCGCGGACGCCGCTCGGCGTCTTGACCTGGATTTCGTCGCCTTCCTCCCGGCCGACGATGGCCCGGCCGATCGGGGACGCGGTCGACACCCACCCCTTCTTGGGATCGGCATCCTCGGGCATCACCAGCTCGTAGGTGATGGTCGCCCCGTCCTCCGCGCGCAGCAGTACGGTCGACCCGAGCGCCGCCCGATCATGCGGCAGGCGGTCGAGGTTCATCAGCGCGATTTCCGCGACCCGGGTCCGCAGCATGCCGATGCGGGCCTCGACGAGCCGCTGCCGCTCCTTCGCCGCCTGGTACTCGGCGTTCTCACGCAGGTCGCCCAGCTCCCGGGCCCGCTGGATCTCCCTGGGAAGCTCGCGAGTGAGCTCGCGCTCCAGCGTCTGAATCTCGCCCTCGATCCGTTTCAGCAGCCGTGCCTTCATGAGCAGATTGCAGCCTTGAAGCCTAGCACATCTGCTATGCTCGGCCCGGCGCCGCGTAGCGCCGATTCCGTGGAAACCGTCACCAGTCGCCGGAACCCGCTCGTCGCGCGTTTCCGGTCCGCCCTCCGCGCCAACCGCCGGTCGCGAACGCATCTGCTGCTCGACGGGCGGCGCCTGATCGCCGACGCGCGGCGCGCCGGCGTCCGCCTGGAATCCGTGCTCGTGGCCGCATCCGCGCTCCGGCGCGGCGCGCCGGCCCTCGACGCGCTCGTGGCGGATTGCGAGGCGAACCATATCGATGTCGCGGCCGGCTCGGACCCCGTGCTGGCGGCCGCCAGCCCCCTCCGCTCTTCCTCCACCGCCGTCGCGCTGGCGCGCCATCGCGCCCCGTCGGTCGAAGAAGTACTCGCCCGCGCCGCGCACGGCTGCCTCATCGCGCCGGCCGGCGTGCAGGACCCGGGCAATCTCGGGGCCATCGTCCGGGCGGCCGACGCGGCCGGCGCCGGCGGCGTCGTCGTCACCGGGGCGGCGGCCGACCCGTTCGGATGGAAGGCGCTCCGCGGCGCCATGGGCAGCACGTTCCGGCTGCCGGTAGCGGACGCGGGCGAGGGGAGCGACCTGCCCGAACAGGCCCGGCGAGCCGGCTGCGAAGTGCTCGCCGCGGTCCCGCGGAACGGCCGGTCGATGTACGATCTCGACCTGACGCGACCGGCGCTGATTCTGATCGGCGGCGAGGGTGCGGGTATCGAGATCCCGTTCCACCGCTCCGCGGACGCCGTCGTCTCGATTCCGATGGCCGGCGGCGTCGAATCGCTCAACGCCGCGGTGGCGGCCGCCGTCCTCGCGTACGAAGTCCGCCGGCAACGAATGGCGGTATGAAGTCAGGCCACCTGTTCGAGTCCGCCGCGCCGGACCGGCGCGCCGTCGACGCGCCGCTCGCGGAGCGGATGCGCCCGCGGACCTTCGAGGAGCTCGTGGGCCAGCAGGAGCTGCTGGCGCCCGGTCGGCCGTTGCGCGCCGCGATCGAGCGCGACGCCTTGCAATCGATCATCCTCTGGGGTCCGCCGGGCACCGGCAAGACGACCATCGCGCGCCTGATCGCCACGGTCACCCGCGCCCATTTCATCGCCTTCAGCGCCGTCCTGTCCGGCATCAAGGACATCAAGGCGGTGATGGCCGAGGCCCAGGCGGCGCGCCGCGAGCTCGCACGGCGCACGATCCTGTTCGTGGACGAGATCCACCGCTTCAACAAGGCGCAGCAGGATGCCTTTCTCCCCCGCGTCGAGGCGGGAGACATCGCGCTGATCGGCGCCACCACCGAGAACCCGTCGTTCGAGGTCAACGCCGCGCTGCTGTCGCGTTCCAAGGTCTTCGTGCTGCAGCCGCTGGCGACGGACGAGACGGCGGCCATCCTGCGCCGGGCGCTCGCGGACCCCGAACGCGGCCTCGGCTCGACCGGGGTCGCCGCGGACGACGAGGCCCTCGCGGCCATCGCGCGCCACGCCAGCGGGGACGCGCGCGTGGCGCTCAACCTGCTGGAGCTGGCCGCCACCCTGGCCGGATCCGGACGCATCGACCGGGAGTTGCTGGCGCGGGCCGTCCAGAAGCGCGCGCTGCTCTACGACAAGTCGGGCGACGAGCACTTCAACCTGATCTCGGCGCTGCACAAGTCGCTGCGCAACAGCGATCCGGACGCCGGCGTCTACTGGCTGGCGCGCATGATCGAGGCGGGCGAGGAGCCTCTGTACATCGCGCGGCGCCTGGTGCGCTTCGCCTCCGAGGACGTCGGCAACGCCGACCCGAACGCTCTTGCGGTAGCGGTCGCGGCCAAGGAGGCGGTGCACTTCATCGGCATGCCGGAGGGCAACACCGCGCTGGCGCAGGCCGTCACCTATCTCGCCACCGCGCCCAAGAGCAACGCCGTCTACGCGGCGTACAACCGGGCCGCGGCCGACGCGCACGAGCAGGTGGCCGAGCCGGTCCCCCTGCACCTGCGCAACGCGCCGACCCGGCTGATGAAGGAACAGGGCTACGGGGAGGGGTACGCCTACGCCCACGACGATCCGGACGGCGTCACGGGCATGGACTGCCTGCCCCCCGCGCTCGCCGGCCGCCGCTACTACCGGCCGACCACACGGGGATACGAGAAGGAAGTCGCCCGCCGGCTCGACGCGTGGCGGGCGCTGAAGCGCGCGAAGGGGCGAGACACCCCCGCGCGGACGGAGGAGCCGTAGCCGTGCCGGGAATGCTCTACTACGCGGGCCGCGGGCTGCAGCTCCTCGGAATGTGGCTGCTGCTCGTCTCCATCGTCACCGCCGGGCCGCTCGGGCCGAGCCCGCGTCTGTTCGGCGCCGGCGTCGCCGCCTTCGTCGCCGGCTGGTTCATCGTGAAGCGGACGGTGGGATAGAGGCCGGCCCCGGTCCGCGCGAGCCCGCGGGGGAGGCCGGCCGCCAGGACGCGGTCAGTCGCGCAACGCGAACGTCGACAGGGAACTGCCGGCGATGACCGCGACGTACTGTCTGCCGCCCACCTCGTAGGTAATCGGGCCGTTGACGATCTGGCCGCCCAGGCTCACCCGCCACAACAGGTCGCCGGTGCGGGCGTCCAGGGCCTGAAAGTAGCCCGAGCGGGCGCCGGTGAACAGCAGATCCGAGGCGGTGGTGAGGATGCCGCTGCTCGTGACGTCGGTCATCTCGAACTTCCACCGCGTCTCGCCGGTCAGCGCGTCGAGCGCCACCACCGCCCCGCTCCCGGC
>WTGR01000415.1 GCA_011523485.1 Acidobacteriota bacterium | reverse complement strand
CGGAGCCGTGGCCGTGGTCGTAGGGCATGAGCCCGTGGAGGCGGGTCATCAGACGTTCGATGTCGATGAACCCCTCGGGGTGCCGGTTGCGCTCGGCTTCAAGCACGCGGCTCGCCGCTGGCAGACCGCGGACGGCGTCTACGAGACGGTCGTTCTCGAAATAGCCCACCAGCAACGGCGCTCCCGGGTTGAAGGCGCGCGTGAAGCCGGCGCCAGTGACGTACACGCGGTGCGGCCGGACTGGCGAGGTCACGAGACCGTGGAATGCGAAACCCGGCCGCTAGCCAGCGTGGGCCGATGGGCCGGCGGCCTGCCGTCGTTCCCACTCCCATGCTTCAGCGTGGGAGGTGGGTCCGCCGACGGCTTCGATACGCCCTTCCGGCCATCGACGCCGGTGCTCGCGCTCGCGGCGTTCAAGGTCCGTGGTGATGCCCTGGTGCACGATGCGGTTGCCGACCAGAAAGCGGTATCTGTAGGTGGCCGGTGTCGGCGTAGCGTCGACCATGCCCGGATTATGGTGGGTCGACGTGGCAGGGTCAAATCGGACGAGCGACACCCGCGATAGCAAGTGAGCGGACGGACTCGACATCCGGCGGCCCCCGAGCGCACCGAGAACCCATGGGGGGGCGAGGAACGGGCAACGCCGCAGGAGTCGATGACGCCCGCCTAGCCGATCGTGCAGAAGTCCGCACGTCCAGTAGATGACCGCCAGAAGTTGAGCACGTCGCCGAGACGGTTGCGGTGCGGCTGCAAGACCAGGGACGCATCGGGTCCAGAGTGTACCCGACGCTGTGGATCGGCGGGCCGTGTCTACTCTGCGACAACACGTCGCGAGAACCTGCCGGCTAACGTCATGTCGGCAAACTACTCGACGAATGAACCGCAGCAGCTCTCGCTGCTGGCCCCCGGTTCGCGCCAGAAGACCCGTGTGGAGGTTGCCGACCGGGACTCGCCGGCCGTCGCTCAGGACGAGGGTGCGGCGTCGCCGGCGGCGTCCGAGGTATTCGAGCTGCGCCAGGATGTCGTCGACCGCCGGTTCGATATGCGGCGGATCACGAGCGGTGGTTGGCGACGCACTCGGTTCTGGCGTACGCGCCGATTCGCGGCCGCACCTGCCGCGACCGACGGCACCCGGACGGCCGGTCCTCCGCGCGAGAGCGGAATCAACGCAGCAAGAGTGTGGGACGGAACGTGCGGGGGCGCTGAGAGCAAACAGAAACCTTCACATTTTCAGTAGGTTACAGAGGTGCACGGAGAAGCGGGGATGGGCGTGTACGACTGAGCAAGAATGCCGTCCACGCGGGATGCTTCGCCGGTCGAATGCAGCGGGGGTCTTGCTACGGGCTCTTGGTAGGACCCGTCCAACGGCGCGGCGGGCGCTTCGCGCCTCTATCCTCACGCCGCAGTGCGCGGGCGCTCGGGCGCGGCCCTCGGAGATTGAACCCCGGCCGGATCCAGCGGCGCGATGCCGATCCGCGCGAAGCCTGTAGAGGGCGGCGACGAGCGGGTTGATCAGGTTGAAGAAGGCGAAGGGCGCGTAGGTCAGCGTCGAGACGCCCAGAGTCTGGGCCATGAACGCCCCGCAGGTGTTCCAGGGGATGAGTACGGAGGTGATCGTGCCCGAGTCCTCGATGGTCCGCGACAGGTTCTTGGAGTCGAGCCGCCGCCGCTGGTACTCGCTGCGGAACATCCGGCCCGGGAGCACGATGGAGATGTACTGGTCGGAGGCCAGGACGTTGATGCCGAACGCGGTGGCGAGGGTGGCCACCCCCGCGCGAGGGCAGCTCGTCGAGGGCCGCGTTCCCCGAATCGAGGACGTAGCCGCCGTGCAGCGCCTGCCACACGCCCTTGACCAGGGCCACCGGGCGCGCCAGCTCCGGCTCGCCGACGGCGCGCAGCACCGCCTCCGGCTGGAACACGACGGTGAACACCCCGCCGACCAGCGCGCCGTACATCATCGCCGGGAAGGCCGGCATGCGGCTGGGCGCCGTGGTCCAGACCATGTGGCGGATGTGGGTGAACAGCTCCGAGCCGGCGACGGCCGGGGCGAGGTTGGTGGTGTTCGACAGCGGCGACATCTTGTCGCCGAAGTAGGCGCCCGAGATGGTCGCGCCGGCCGCGATTCCCGGGTGCAGATCGTAGGCGGCGGCAGTGCCGATCAGGGCCAGGCCGACGGTGCCGGCGGTGGTCCAGGAACTGCCGGTGGCCAGCGCGACGACGGCGCAGATGGCGCAGGTGGCCGCGTAGAAGATGGACGGCGCGAGCAGCGACAGGCCGTAGTGGATCATGGTCGGCACGATGCCGGCCAGGATCCAGGTGCCGATGACCGACCCCACGACGAGCAGGATCAGCACGGCGCCCATCGACGTGGCGATGCCGCGCTTGATGGCGCCCTCGATCTCCGCCCACGACTGGCCGTTGGCCAGGCCGACCAGCCCCGCGACGGCGGTGCCGAGCACCAGGGCGATCTGGTTCGGGCCGAAGGAGGACTCTCGCCGAACAGGTACACCGCGGCGCCGAGCAGGGCGATGAGCGGGATGACGGGGATGAGGGCCTGGCCGAGCCGGCGGTTCGACGGGTGCTGCGGAGGGCGTGTCGGGCATGTCGGGCCCTGACTGTTCACTCGCTGGCCAGCAGCGCGTCGAAGTTCAGCCGGCGTCGCTTCAGCAGCAGCCCCTTGCGCGAGACGGCGAGGCGCCCGGCCGTTGCTCGTCGCCTCGTGCGTGCTGATCGGCAGCGTCGCGGCGGTCGTCTACTACTTCCTGGACGGCGCGGTGACGGTGCGCTTCGTGCTCAAGGTGCTCGCGGTCGGCGCCATCGCCGGCACGGCGTTCGCGTACTACCTCCGGGACCTGCGCGCCACGGAGGCGGATCCGTAGACCTGAGCGGCGGTCGACCTGCCGTTCCTGGTGTCCGTGCCCCGAACGAGACCGGCACGCGGAGGATGGGCTTCGCGGTCGACTCGCGAGGTGGGGCGCGGGAGGTGCTCGTTCAATCCCCGCGCCATTCGTTCCTGCCGATACAGTTCCGTCACATTTCAGTTGGCCCTTGTCTGCAGCACTGGTAGGTTTGCTGCAGTGTCAGATGTGCCACATCATCGGCGTGGATGTCGATTGTGGGGAGTTGACGGGGGCCTCCGGCATTTCGGGTGTTCGGATGGAGACCGACTCAGGGGCCGGAGCCGGGTTGCTCCCAGGGATAGGAAACACTTGCGGTTGCGCCGTGCGGTTGGCAACCGCCGGGGCAGTCAGTGTGCCGCGGTCAAACTTCACGCCTGCAGCAGCCTTGTTTCGCCACTGTCTGAAGAAAAGGAGAATCACTGCCGGTCTGACCCAACGGAGCCTTGCCGCCCGCCTCAACCGTCCGCAGTCCTTCGTTGCCAAGTACGAAAGCGGCGAGCGGAGAATTGACGTGGTCGAATTCCTCGAGATTGCCGAGGCTGTCGGGTTCGATCCGTCCGAGCTAATCAGGGAACTGCGATAAGGGCCAGAGATCTCCCTGCCTATTGATCAGCGTAGCGAACGTTGAAGTTCATTTCGACGTTGTCCGGACCTTCGATATCGACGCTCTGGTAGCCATCGTCCAGCAGGACGACGCCCTGGATTTCGCCATCCGATGCCGGTTCGATGTCGATGTCATCAAGGACCGAACTGCCGATGTTCCGTCCCGTGCGGTCCGGGTTGTCCCAGACGAGTATGCTCACGTCGAACAGCCTGATACTGGATGTGCAATCGTTCTTCCATGTGTAGGTCACGCGGATCCGGTCATCGCGCCGCTCAAGGGGTTGCACAGTCCTTTCAAGGCCGTAAGGCGCGTTTGTTGCTGGATTGATGATGCACGTCACGGGGTTGCGGAGTTGGAAATCAACCGGGCGTGCTGCGTCGCGGCGTTCAACTTCAACCGGAGGGCTCGCGCCGCATGCCAGCACGGCAACGAGAAGGGCGCAGGTGGTCGTCAACAATGCCGCGTTGCTGGTTGATGTTCGTGTGCTCGCCGGGTGCGCCGGCGACATCGCAGAGTTCATCATGGCGTAGAGTATTCCCTTTCTTCGTTCGATCATCCGAAGCGAAGCATCTTCATCGGGTCGATGCGCGTCGCCCGGCGGGCCGGAAGCCAACAGGCGAAGAGCGCGATGGCGACGAGCACGGACGGCGCCATCAGAAAGGTCAGACGGTCGTCGGTGTCGATACCGTAGAGAAGGCTGCCCAGCATCCGGCTCGACGCGAACGCCGCGCCAATACCGATGACGGTGCCGGCCGCCACTATCACTGCGCCCTGTCCAACTACAAGAGCGAGAATCTGCCGGCGTCCTGCTCCCAGTGCCATGCGGATCGCGATCTCGCCCCTGCGTTGCGCCACCGTGTAGCTCAACAACCCGTAGACACCGAACCCCGCCAGGACCAGTGTGATGCTCGCGAGCGAACCGACGACGAAAGCGTTGAACCGCGGCTCTGCCACTGCACTCGACATACGCTCTTCCATCGCGATCACTGGATCCATCGTTGCTTGCGGGTTCGTCGCCGTTGCGGCCTCGCGGAGAAACGGAATCATCGCGAGTGAGTCGCCGGTTGTCCGAACGGTGATTCTCGTCGGTCCCAGGCCGAAGTTTATTGCGTCTTGGACCTGAGCCAGTGGGAAGAAGGCTTCTGGTCGGGACTCGGCCGTGAGTTCGACACCCCCGTACAGGACGTCTCCCACGACGCCGATGACCTCCCAGGATTCGCTACCGACCGTCACCCGCCGGCCGACCGCCGGTTCGCCTCCGAAGAGCTCACGGGCCAGCGTTTCGTTTGCCACCAGCACGCGCGGGCTTTCGGGACCGTCCAGCCGGGTAATGGTACGGCCGTCGCGGAGACGGAATCGCATTGTCTCGAAGTAGCCTGGACTTACGACCTGAAGCTCCGCTTCCACCATCTCGTTCGGGTCGCTCGGTACCGGAGTACCCGCCAGGCGGAGCGGTGCGCGGCTGGCGAGTCTTCCCACGAAGGGCACGCTCCACGACAACCCGAACGCGTCGACGTCCGGGAGAGGCGTCAGCCTGGTCGTCATCTCATCGAGAAGCCGGTTTTGAAAGCGCAGGTGCGACGCCCGCCGCTCGAGAATTCCTTCCGGGGTCGCGGGCCGCTGGCTGAGCATCGGATTGCGAACCCTCGTGGTGACCACGTTGGTCGGATCGAAGCCGCGATCCCATGGCGCCTTGAGTAGGCAACCGGACTACGCTACGCTGAATGTTGATGTGGATGATGCGGATAATCGGTCTGGGAGCTGCCATCTCGCTGCTGGCCGGTGTGGCGGGCTGTAGCGACGAGAGGGCTAGCGACGTAGAGGCGACTCGCGATCTCGCCGAGCAGGGACACGCCGACGCGCAGGCCCTGCTGGCGGAAGCGTACTACTTCGGAAACGGTGTAGAGCAGGACTACGTGGAAGCGGTGCGCTGGGGCCGTCTCGCGGCCGAGCAGGGGCACCCCGTCGGACAGGCGCTGCTCGGGGAGGCGTATTTTTTCGGCAACGGCGTCGGCCAGGACTACGGCGAGGCGGTGCGTTGGGCCGGTCTCGCGGCAGGACAGGGATACGCGGTCGGGCAGGCTCGCCTGGCGGCGGCGTACTACTACGGGCTGGGCGTCGGGCAGGACTACGGCGAAGCGGTGCGTTGGGCTGGCCTCGCGGCCAGCCAGGGATACCCCGCCGGGCAGGCCCTGCTCGGGCACGCGCACTACTACGGGCTCGGTGTCGGGCAGGACTACGTGGAGGCGGTCGGCTGGCTCCGTCTCGCCGCCGAACAGGAAGACGCCGGCGGACAGGCCCTGCTGGGGCACGCGTACTACCTCGGGCTGGGCGTCGTGCAGGACCACGCAGAGGCGGTCGGCTGGTACCGTCTGGCGGCCGAGCAGGGAAACTCGTTCGGGCAGGCGCTTCTCGGGGAAGCGTACTTCTACGGGAACGGGGTGGTGCAGGACGCCGGGGAGGGGGTCCGCTGGTCCCGTCTCGCCGCCGTGCAGGGCGACGTCATCGGGCAGACCGTACTTGGCGAGGCCTACCTGCTGGGGTCCGGCGTGGCACAGGACCATCGGGAGGCGGTCCACTGGTTCCGGCCCGCCGCCGAGCAGGGAGGCGCCATCGCGCAGGCTCACCTCGGGCACGCGTACTACTTCGGTCGCGGGGTTGCTCAGGACTACGACGAGGCGGTTCGATGGTCCCGCCTCGCGGCCGAGCAGGGATACGCTGCCGGGCAGGCTCTGCTCGGGGCGGCGTACTACTTCGGGCGCGGTGTTGGTCGGGACTACGGCGAGGCGGTTCGCTGGTCCCGGCTGGCGGCCGAGCAGGCAGACGCGCGCGCGCAGGGCGTGCTCGGGGCGGCGTACCACTACGGGTTCGGCGTCGCACAGGACTATTGGCAGGCGGTTCACTGGTCCCGTCTCGCGGCCGAGTAGGACAATGCGGTCGGGCAGGGCGTCCTCGGCGAGGCGTACTACTTCGGTCGGGGCGTTGCGCAAGAGTACGAGGGGGCGGTGCGCTGGGCTCGCCTCGCGGCCGAGCAGGGCAACGCGGTCGGTCAGGCTCGCCTTGGGGAGGCGTACTACTTCGGTCGGGGCGTGGATCAGGACTACGAGGAGGCGGTGCGTTGGTCACGGTTGGCCGCCGAGCAGGGAGATGCAGTCGGGCGGGGCGTCCTCGGGGCGGCGTACTACTTCGGTCGGGGCGTGGAGCAGGACTACTGGCAGGCAGTTCGGTGGTCCCGTCTTGCGGCGGAGCAGGGAGATGCCCGCGCGCAGGGTGTCCTCGGGGCGGCGTACCACTACGGGTTCGGCGTCGCACAGGACTATTGGCAGGCGGTTCACTGGTCCCGTCTCGCGGCCGAGTAGGACAATGCGGTCGGGCAGGGCGTCCTCGGCGAGGCGTACTACTTCGGTCGGGGCGTTGCGCAAGAGTACGAGGGGGCGGTGCGCTGGGCTCGCCTCGCGGCCGAGCAGGGCAACGCGGTCGGTCAGGCTCGCCTTGGGGAGGCGTACTACTTCGGTCGGGGCGTGGATCAGGACTACGAGGAGGCGGTGCGTTGGTCACGGTTGGCCGCCGAGCAGGGAGATGCAGTCGGGCGGGGCGTCCTCGGGGCGGCGTACTACTTCGGTCGGGGCGTGGAGCAGGACTACTGGCAGGCAGTTCGGTGGTCCCGTCTTGCGGCGGAGCAGGGAGATGCCCGCGCGCAGGGTGTCCTCGGGGCGGCGTACTACTTCGGCCGCGGGGTCGTTCGGGACGACGTGTCCGCCTACGTCTGGCTGAATGCGGCCGCGACGGCCGGCGATGAGTCGGCTCAGGCGCTTCGCGATCGGCTCGCCGCGCGCATGACGCGCGATCAGATCGTCGAAGCGGAGGCGGAGGCGCGCGACCGGAGCCCGTGACCCGGGCGGAGGGGCCGCTGGCGGTAGAATGGCGCGGTCGGCTATGTGAAGACGCAACATGACGAGACCACTCCTCGCGACGGTTCTGCTCGCGCTGCTCGCCCGCGTGGCCGCTCCCGGCGCCAGGAGGGCGTCATCACCCGCAGCGTTGGCCATCCGGCGCGGCATCCGGCGCATCGCCGGCTCTTCCTTCACCGGCCGGGCCATCAGCAACGCCGTGCGCCGCGTGCTCGCCCTCGATCAGGTGCTGCAGGCCGGCGCGGCCCAGCCGTAGCGCCTGCTCCGGCTACCCTCACACCGCGGTCGGCGGGTGCTCCGGGGGGGCTTCCAGGCTGCTGGCCGGCGCTGGATCCAGCGGCGCGATCCCGATCCGCGCGAAACCGTAGACGGCCGCGACCAGCGGGTTGATCAGGTTGAAGAAGGCGAACGGCGCGTAGGTCAGGGTCGACACGCCCAGCGTCTGGGCCATGAACGCCCCGCAGGTGTTCCAGGGGATGAGCACGGAGGTGATCGTGCCCGAGTCCTCGAGGGTCCGCGACAGGTTCTTCGGATCGAGCCGCCGCCGCTGGTACTCGTTGCGGAACATCCGGCCCGGGAGCACGATGGAGATGTACTGGTCCGACGCCAGCACGTTGACGCCGAACGCGGTGG
>WTGR01000819.1 GCA_011523485.1 Acidobacteriota bacterium | reverse complement strand
CGCCGCACCCCGGCAGCGAGCGCGTGCGCGTGCCGGCGGCGTCAGGTCGACCGGCGCGGTCACCGTCGTCGCCAGGGTGAACCCGGCCGCCGGCACGCGCACGCGCTCGCTGCCGGGGTGCGGCGGATCGGTGGTCAGCCGCGCCGAGACCGACGCGATGTCGCGCCGGGCGACCTCCAGCGCCGCGTACGGCAGACTGACCCGCAGCAGGCGGTCGTTCTCGTCGATCCACACCTCCGCGTCGAGCGGCTGGGAGGGGTCGACGAACGTGATGCGATAGGTCCGCGCCTCGATCGTGCGCGCGGCGGTCTCGATGTGCTGGATGCCTACTGCATCGACGCGAGCCGAGACGCGGCCGCGCGGCGGCACGTAGATCGGCAGCTCCGCGCCCGGTCGGGAGCCGGCGAGGCGCATGGCCAGCGCCTCGTAGCTGGCGAAGACGGCGTTTGGAAGCAGGACCGAGGCCGGGTCGATCCGAGCCTCGGTGGTGCTCCGCTGGTCGCCTTCCTGCAACGTGTTCGTCGCGGCGCCGTCCGCGAACGTGCTCTCGAGGCGGAAGGAAATGCCCGCCTGGGAACCCTCGAGCATGAGCTGCCGGGGGCGCCATTCGGTGTCGTAGGCGGCTTCGAAGACCCGCGTGTCGACCGGTACGGGCGCCGTCATCTGCCCGCTCGACTGCAGCAGCCAGCCGTCCCCGGTGCGTATCACCCGCACGCGTTCGAAGCCGGCCGGCGTCGAGCGAACGAAGATGTTGAAGAGGGCCTCGCCGGCGCCTGCGTCGGGCGGAGGCTGGGTGCGGACGGCGGTTGCCGTCGCGGCCGCCGCCAACAGGCAGAGCGCCAGGCGCAGGCACGCGCGAAGTCGTCGTTGCACGAGAATCAGCATATCATCGACGCGCCCGACGGACCGCCCATGAACATTGCCGACTATCGGATTCTACGCACCGGCGCGGGCTTCATCGCAGCGGAGGATCGCGGCTGGATCGCGGTCGCCGGCCAGGACCGCGCCGACTTCCTGCAGGGACTCTTGACCAACGACGTCGTCGCCCTGTCGCCGGGGGCCGGTTGCTACGCGGTCTGCCTGACGCCGCAGGGGCGCATGACCGCGGACATGTACGTTCTTGCCCAGCCCGACCGCCTGTTGCTGGACGTCGACGGCGGCGTGGCGGATCGGCTCCGGGAGCGGTTCGACGATCTCGTCTTCACCGAGGACGTGCGCGTCGCCGATCTGAGCGCCGCGTCGGCGGGGTTCGGCGTGCACGGACCGGCGGCCCGCGAGGTGGCGGAGGCGCTGAGCGGGCCGGCGGCCGGGGCCATGGCGCCAAGCGCGCATCGCGCCCTCGAAATCGGTACGGCGGCGGGCTGGGTGGCGCGGACCGACGACCTCGGAATCGAAGGCTACCGCTTCGTCGTGGAACGCCCGGCCGCGGAGGCGTTGCAGCGTGCGCTCGAGGCCGCCGGGGCCGTCGCGGTGGACCGCACCGCCGCCGAAGCCGTGCGGGTGGAATCGGGCCGGCCCGCGTACCCCATCGACATGGACCACGACACGATTCCCCTGGAGGCGGGGATCGCCGACCGCGCCATCAGCTTCGACAAGGGATGCTACGTGGGACAGGAGGTCATCATCCGCATCCTCCACCGCGGGCAGGGTCGCATCGCGCGCCGGCTCGTGGGGTTGACGCTGGGGCGGCGCGACGGCCCGGAACCGGCGCCGCCGCCGCGCGGCGCGGCGATCTTCAGCGGCGGCGACGACGTGGGGCGCGTGACCAGCGCCGTCCGCTCGCCGGCCCTGGGCGGGGTCATCGCGCTGGGATACGTCCGCCGGGAAGTGGCCGACGCCGGCGGGGCGTCCGTCGAGGTCTCGTCGGGTGCGGAGCGCGTGCCGGCGACCGTCACGCCGCTGCCGTTCGTGCCGCCTGCCGATCGCGCCGTGTGATAATCCCCCGCACGCATGCCTCTCTACACCGGGGTCGGCGACCGCGGCACCACGGCGCTGTTCGACGGGACCACGGTGCCGAAGGACGATGCGCGCGTGGCCGTCTACGGCGACGTCGACGAGCTGAACGCGGTGGTCGGTCTCGCCCGCGCGGTCGGGCTCCCGGACGACCTCGACGAGATGGTCGTCGCGGTGCAGCGCGATCTGTTCGCGATCGGGGCGCGCCTGGCCGACCCGCGGTCGCGCATCGCGGCGCGCGTGACCAAGGCGCAGTTGGGTGCGGCCGACGTCGCGCGCCTGGAGGCCTGGATCGACCGGGTCGACGGCGCGCTGCCGCCGTTGCGCAGCTTCATCCTGCCGGGGGGCAGTCCGGCCGGGGCGGCGCTGCACCAGGCCCGCGCCGTGTGCCGCCGCGCCGAGCGCCGCATCGTCGGACTCGGCGTGGAGGCGGTCGATCCCGAGCTGCTGCGCTACGTCAACCGGTTGTCGGATCTGCTGTTCGCCCTCGCCCGCGCGGTCAACCACCGATCCGGGGCGGCCGAGATCGAGTGGTGACCGGGTCCGGTCCGGCTGCGCGGCCCGGGGATTCAGCCGCGGGCTTCGAGGGTGCGCTTCACCGCGTCGAAGATGCTGCGGGCGAGCTCCTGCGAGATCTGCTCCCGGATGGCGCCGCAGGGGACGATGACGGTGTCGTCCCGGGTTTCGATGGCGACGTCCCACTGGTCGCGCGCGAGCCCTTCCGGCCGCTGCTGGACGAGGTCGCTCGGGATGGCGGTCGAGGCGCGATGATCGGGGCTCGCGGCGACGGCGATCGGGGCGCCGTTGATCAGCACGCGGGCCGCCGTCACGTCCGCTTTCGGAATCGTCCGGTCGCCGTGGTGAAACGCCTCCGCGTCCTCGGCGAAGAAGACGAGGCCCGTTTCCGACGGAATCTCGGCCAGTATCGTCCGCCCGTGCGCCTCGATGGACGCGCGTTCGCCGCGCCGCTTGCGCCGGTCGCGGGTCAGCGCCGTCGCCATCCGCAGGGCGAGGAAGAGGAGGAGCATCGCGACCACGGCCCACAGCACGTCGCGCATGCAACCATGGTAACGCCTGCCGGCGAAGCGTGATCCCGGGGGCGGGCGGCTGGCTCGCGAGCGGTCCGCCGGGTACGATCGGAGGGGCGCTCGGCGCCGGAGACGGGAGATGGAGTCGGTCATCGTTCACTACCAGGAGATCGCGCTCAAGGGGCGGAACCGACCCTGGTTCATAGACCGGCTCGCGAGCAGCCTGCGCGAGGCGACGGCCGATCTCGACGTGACCCATGTGCGCCCGCTCATGGGACGCATCGAGGTGGGGCTGGGGCCGGCGGCCGACTGGCCGGCGGTCCGCGAGCGGCTCGGCCGGGTCTTCGGCGTGGCGAACTTCGCCCGTTCCCGGAACGCGGGACGGGAGGTCGACGAGATCGCCGGCGCCATTCTCCGGCACCTGGACGAGCCCGGCGCCGGCGCCGCGGAACGGGTGACCAGCTTCCGGGTCCGGGCTACGCGCGCGGACAAGACCTACCCGCTGACGTCGCCGCAGATCGAACGCGAGGTAGGGGGGCGGATCAAGGCGGCGCGGGGCTGGCGCGTCGACCTGGAATCCCCGGATCTTCCCATCAGCGTCGAGATTCTGCCCGACCGCGTGTTCTACGCGCTGGGCAAGGAACCGGGCCGGGGTGGACTGCCGACCGGCACCAGCGGCGCCGTGCTCTGCCTGCTGTCCGGCGGAATCGACTCGCCGGTGGCCGCCTACCGCCTGATGAAGCGGGGCTGCCGGGTGCGGTTCGTACACTTCCACGCGTACCCGATCCTGTCGCGGGCGTCGCTCGACAAGACGCGAGAGATCGCCGACCTGCTGACGCGCCACCAGTTGCGGTCGCGGCTGTACGCCGTGCGCTTCGGGGAGATCCAGCAGACCATCGTGCTCTCGGCCCCGCCCCCGCTACGGGTCGTGCTCTACCGCCGGATGATGATGCGGATCGCCGAGCGGCTGGCCGGCGCCTGCGGCGCGAAGGCGCTCGTCACGGGCGAGTCGGTGGGGCAGGTGGCGTCGCAGACCATCGAGAACCTGGCCGTGATCAACGACGTCGTCACGCTGCCGGTGCTGCGTCCGCTGATCGGCTCCGACAAGGAGGAGATCACGCAGGAGGCGCGGCGCCTCGGCACGTATCCGATTTCCATCATCCCCGACCAGGACTGCTGCACCCTGTTCGTGCCGCGCCGGCCGGCGACCCGGGCCCGGCTGGAGGACGTCGAGCGCGCGGAGCGGGGTCTGCAGGTGGCCGAGCTGGTCGACAGGGCGGTGGCGGCGGTCGAGCGGCGGGACTTCCTGTTTCCGGCTCCGGCCCCGGCTGCGGCCGCAGGGTTGGCCGCGGGCGGCGGCGCGGACGCCGCGGCGGCGCCGGCCCGGCCGGGGTGAACCGCGTCGCGCGACGTGCGCCGGCCGCCGCGCGCGCCCGGTCGGGTTTCAGACCAGATCGGCGTGGAGCAGCCCCCGCCGGTGGTCGCGTAGCGCATCGCGGGTGCTCCGGAAGGCGAGATCGTCCCACGGAACGGTGTCCGGGGCGAACCACGCCGCCTCCAGCGACTCGTCGGCCGCGTCGAGCGTTCCGCCCACCACGGACGCCTTGTAGACGATGACGATCGGCACCGCCCCCGCGTACGCGTAGATGTTGATGAGTCCGTCGAGCCGGATGTCGAGGCAGGCCTCCTCGCGCGCCTCGCGAACGGCGGCGACGGTCGGGACCTCACCGCGGTCGACGTAGCCGCCGGGAAAGACCCACTTGCCGTAGCCCGGCTCTATCGACCGCCGCACCAGCGCGATACGGCCTCTGTCGTCGGTGATCACGGTCCCCACCGCCACCTTCGGGTCCAGATAGACGACGTGCCCGCACCGGGTGCAGACCGGCCGTTCCGGCTCGCCCGCCTTGATCCGCTTCGGCGCGAGGCGACCGCCGCAGGACGAGCAGAACCTGAGCGCGGGGTCGTGGACGTGCGGGTCGCTCACGGGGCGAAATATAATGTGAATCGATGTCCATCCTGAAAGTGGCGCGCATGGGCCACCCGGTCCTCCGCCGGCCCACGCCGCCGCTCGACCCGGCCGACGTCGGTTCCCCGGCCGTCCAGCAGCTCATCGACGACATGTTCGAGACGATGAACGAGTACGCCGGCATCGGCCTGGCCGCTCCGCAGGTGCACGAGAGCCTGCGGCTGTTCGTGGCGGGCGTGGACGACCCGGACGGCGGCCTGCCGCCGGTGGTGATGATCAACCCGGAGATCGAGCCCCTCGGCCTGGCCGAGGAAGAGGACTGGGAGGGCTGCCTGAGCATCCCGGACATCCGGGGCCGCGTGCCGCGCTCGGTGGAGATCCGGGTCCGGTGCCTCGATCGTCACGGCGCGCCGCAGCGCATCACCGCCAACGGCTTCGCCGCCCGCGTGATCCAGCACGAGACCGACCACCTCGACGGCGTGCTGTTTCTCGACCGGATGGGCTCGTTCGACAGCCTGACCTTTCTCACCGAGTACGACCGCTACTGGCACAAGGACGGCGAGTCCGGCGGGTGATTTCCGTACGGCGCGTGTCGCGCGCGGCCTCCGGTGGAGGGTGATGTCTCAGGGCGCGCCCGGTTGTGCCGCCCGCTTCCGCTCGCTGGCGCGTTCGGAAGCGAGCCTCTCGAGTTCGACGCTCGAGGGATCCGCGAAAGTCATCGCGTCGGCGATAGCGCCGTGCCCCGCCTCGACGTGGATTGACGTCCACATCTCTCGACAGATGCGCCGGTACGATGGGTGTCCCTGTGGTGAGGTTCTGAGCTCGATGATGTGCATCGCCTCCCGTGCGTTCATGCGCATATAGAAGCGGATGCGGAACGCCATCGACACGGCGTACTGTGCGACGGTGGACGAGTACTTCCGCGCCAGACGTTCGTACAGCGCCGCGGAGTCGTCCATCACACGCTTCCAGTCGCCGAGCGCGCCCACTTCCTCGACTGCTTCAGGAGGCGGCGCGTAACCGTGCTGCGTGGTCAACTCCTGCCAGTCGAGAGTCAGCATCCGGTGGCGTTGCAGATCCCTGAACGCCCCGTAGTCCGAGATCACGTCGAATGTGTAGGTGGCGTGTTCGAAGGCCCGGCCGGGGCGGTGCCGGCGGTTTTTCCGCTCACCGACGTAGGTCCTCAGTACGCGGGCGCGATCCGCCGATGTCATCGAACCTGCGACGGCAAGAAGTCGGTCAAGAGGGAGCTGGGTCGCAGGGTACAGTGCAGCAGCCACCACCTTGACCTCGCCCTCCGGATCGAAATCGCTCAGTGCAACCTGGGGGCGCGCCTTTCGGTCAGCCTGTCCCGCCATGCTGTCGGACAGGATTCGCGTTTCGCGAGCACGGTCACGCAAGTATGCGGTCCATGCGCCACCCCGGTCAGGCAGATCAATGCGCTCCAGGAACTCGGGGAGGACCTTTCTGAGCTCGGGGAGCATCAGGTCAGCCACCTCGCGCGTCTCGGACAGCGGATGGGCGCGCATCCTGAGCAGGAGCGCCTCGTACGCCTGGCCGGAACCGTAGATGCCGACGTTCGACCGCGTGGCGGCCGGCAGAAGACCGCGCAGCGTATCGAGCGCCTTGGCGCGGATGACGGCCCGGTAGACGGCCTCGGAGTCCTTCGCAGCGCGTGGGTGCCGAACGCTGTAGTGCCGCTGCATCGGATCGATCCAGCGCGAATACGTTTCGAATGCTCGGTCCAGCGTCTCTTCGAACGCCAAGCGGTCCGAGTCGTCCTCGAGCTCCGCCGGGACGACGTACTTCCAGCGACCGCCGGGCCGATCCGTGTACGGCACGTAGCGCGTGGATTGCTCGAGGTAGGACATCAGCCGGCCGCGCTCGAGCACCTTCGTAAGGAGGTTGGAGACACCTTCGCAGGCGATGTGCGCGCCGCCGAGTTGCGCCACCGAGTCGTCGCCGTACTGAACGAACACCCGGTGGTACAGGCTCTCGGCGCGGCTCTTGCCGGGACCGGGCGCTGTGCCGCCCGCACCGGGCTCGACACTATCGAGGAACTCGTCGAGAAAGAGCCGGCGCGCCGACTTCGGGGACCGCGAATAGCGCGCGAAGAGCGCCCCCTTTACCGCTTCCGGCAGGTTGGTCAGGACGAAGACCGGCTTGTCGCAGTTGCCGAAGTAGGGCGCCAGCGCGGCAGTTTCCTCGGGGTTGAAGGTCTCCGGGATCGCAAGCGTGGAATGCACACGGTAGGATACACAAGCTCCTTGTTCTGTTCCGTGCTAGTATTTCTTCATACTGTCATACTCGGTGATTCCCAAGTGAGGACCACGATCTCGTTGCCCGACGACCTCGGTCGCCTCGCGCGAAGCGAGGCACGACGACGGGGCATCAGCGTCTCGGCGGTGATTCGACAGTCGCTTGAGATGAGCTTGCGCAGGCCGCCGGGAGCCAGACTTCCGTGGCAGGGAATCGTCAGCGATGGCGGCAGCTCTGCACGGAACGCGGACGCCGTGCTGGCCGCCGGATGGACGGACCGCATTGCTGGCGATCGTTGACACGGGTCCGCTCCTGGCGACAGCCAACGACGCCGATCCCGACCATGCCGCTTGCGTGGACGCGCTCACGCAACGCGACCTGGACTTGGTGATCCCGGCACTCTGTGTCGCAGAGGTCTGCTATTTTCTGGGCGAGCGACATGGTTCGGACGTCGAAGCCAGGTTCGTTGCGGGCCTTGCCGGCTATCCGGTCGTGGCGCCGGAGCCGGAAGACTGGAGCGCAATCGCCGATCTGGTGCGCCGCTACAGCAACCTCCCGCTCGGAACTACCGATGCGTCCGTCGTCATGCTTGCCGAACGCATGGATACGACTCGCATCGTCACACTGGATCGACGGCACTTCGGGGTGGTCAAGAATCGGCGCGGGCAGCCGTTCGAGCTGTGTCCGTGAAGCGAGCGTGCGTTGCCGGCCTGATCGAGGGCGTCCCCAGAGGGATCAACGACCGAGATTCCGAGCCCTTGGCGCGCGAAGCACGCGGTATCATACGCCGTGACTTCGGCCTTCACCCATCGTATCGAGGTGCGCTTCCGCGACTGCGACGCGATGGGGCACGTCAACAACGCGGTCTACTTCACCTACTTCGAGCAGGCGCGCGC
>WTGR01000758.1 GCA_011523485.1 Acidobacteriota bacterium | reverse complement strand
CGCGGGGCGCCTGCTCAGTGGCCGCTGCCGCCCGGGCCGCGCCGGGTCGCACTGCCGCCGCCGGTTCAGGCGATACGGGCGGCGCCCCTGGTGCGGCTTCCGCCCGGCGGGCGGCGGCGGGCTCGATCGGCACGTCCGAGGCAGCCGTCGCAGCCGGCGCGCCGGCCTGGAAGGCTGGCGCATCTTCCCGTTGCGGCGCCGGGGCCGCGGCCCGGGACGGCGGGGTCGCAGCGGCGGCCGCGCGGCGCTCGACAAGGCCGGGGTCCGCGTCGGCCAACTGCACCCGCATGCCGTCGGTCGGCGTGTCGAGCGGCGAGATGACCACGAGCTCGCCCGCCTGCAGGCCCGAACGCACGATCACGGACTCGGTCGAGGTCCGCAATACGGCGATCGTGCGGAACGAGAGACGGTCGTCGGGTGTGACCACGAGCACCTGATCCCGGCCGCGCAGCGCCTGGCGCGGCAACACCGCGACATCGCGCGCGGTGCGGCCGTTGATCTCGGCTTCCACGTACATCCCGACGGCGAGCGGGGGGCGGTTGGGATTGGGGCCCGGCGCGTAGGGGTCCGGGACCTCCGCAATCGCGTGCACCATGCGGCTCACCGAGTCGATCTCGCTCTCGGTGCGGACGATGAGGCCGTCCCAGGCATGGGTCTCGCCGGCGAACGTCGCGTGCAGCGTCACGAGCGGCCGCACCTGCTGCTCGACGCCGCGGTACGACAGCGGCAGGTCCAGGTAGGCGAGCTCGTCGTCGGGCAGCGGCAGGCGAATCTCGGCCACGTCGACCGCGTACACGGTGGCGAGCGCGTCGCCGACCCGGACGTACTGGCCGATGTCGACGTTCTTCGTGCGGACCCGGCCGGCGTACGGCGCCACGATCTCCGCGCGCTGCAGGTCCCGCGTGGCCCGTTCGACAGCAGCCTCGGCGGCGGCCACCGAGGCGCGCGCATCCTCGAGCTGCGGCTTGCGCAGCGCCAGCTCGCGCGGGTCGCCGCTGCCCAGCGTGTTCCATTCCCGCTGCGCCACCTCCGCCTCGGCCTCCTCCTGCGCGAGCCGCAGGCGGGCCTGGGCCAGTTGCGACCGCGCGCCGACGAGGGCCTGCTCGTAGTCGAACGGGTCGATCTCGACGAGCACGTCGCCCGCCTCGAAGAACCCGCCCTCGGCGAAGGAGGGAGCCACCCAGGTGACGCGCCCCGCGATCTCCGGTACTAGCTGGCTCTCGGTGCGCGGCTGCACGGTGCCCTGGCTGGTGACGGAGAGGCTCGCATCCTGGAGCGAGACCTCGTGCACGCGGACGCCCGGCGGTTCGATCACCGGCGTCAGGGTCTCCACCGGTGGGCGGTTCATGATCATCGTGACCGCGGCGAAGGCGGCCGCAGCGACGATGATCAGGGGAAGAAGGGCCCTGATGGTGCGGATGAGTACGCGTTTCATGGCTGTTTCCAGTTCAATGCCGCAAGTGGCTCGTTGGTGACGGATGCGTTAGTTGGTCATCGCGATCGGCGAGTCGAGCTGCTCGAACCCGCCGCCGAGGGCCAGGTACAGATCCACGCGGTTCTCCAGACGCAGGCGCCGCGCCGCAATCAACTGGGACTCGGCCTGAAACGCGGATCGCTGCGAGTCGAGCACGGTGATGTACGTGTCCAGCCCGGTCCGGTAGCGCTCGTCGGCCAGGCGTTCCGCGGCGCGGGCCTGCTCGACCGACGTCATCAGATAGACGACCCGGTCGGCCAGGTACTCCTCGGCGGCCAGCGCCGTCTCGACCTCGGCGTACGCCGCGAGGGCCGTGTTCACGTAGCTGGCCAGCACCTCGGCGACCAGCGCCTCGGCGCGGCTCACCTGCGCGCGCAGCCGTCCTCCCTGCCAGAGCGGAGCAAGGACGTTGCCGACGAGTCCCCAGACGGCGAAGTCGCCGTTGAGCAGCGTGCGGAGGGTATTCGTCGAGGTGCCGGTGTTCACGGTCAGGCTGAAGCTCGGAAGCAGATCCCGCCGCGCCACGCGCAGCCGCGCCTCGGAAGCGGCCACCTGCCGCTCCGCCGCGACGAGGTCCGGTCTGCGCGCCACCAGGTCGGCCGGGATTCCGCCCGGCACGGCGGGCGCCATTTCCGGCAGGTCCGCCGGCGGGGCGATGTCGGCGCCCGCGTACTGCGCCAGCAACACCTCGAGCTGGCGGGTCGACGCGTCGAGCTGCTGCCGCCGCTGGGCGAGATCGGCGCGGGCGTTGGACAGGTTCAGCATCGCCTGACGGAGGTCGAGCGCCGGGCGTACCCCCGACTCGAACCGATCCCGCACGCGCGCCACGGATTCGCCGAAGCTCTCGACGGTCGCCTCCGACAGGAGCACCTGCTGCTGAGCCTCCGCAATGGCGAACCAGGCCTTCGCGGTCTGGCCTGCGATGGACAGTTGGGCGCCCCGCAGGTCGGCCGCCGACCGCTGCAGGTCGGCCAGGGCGGCCTGCTCCGTGGTGCGCAGCCTGCCCCAGAGGTCGACCTCCCACGTCGTGTCCAGCGAGATGCCCTGGTTGGTGAACACCGTGCTCAGGACGCGGTCCTCGGCGCCGGGAATCGGAAAGCCCACGAAGTTCTGCTTGCGGCGGCTGCCGCTGTACGAGCCCTGCACCGTGGGCTGCAACGCGCTGGATGCGATCCGCGCGTCGGCCGCGGCCTGTTCGAGACGAGCGGCGGCCGCCCGCAGATCGAGGTTGCGCTCCAGCACGGTCTCGATCGCAGCGTTCAGCTCGTCGTCGCCGAAGTCCGTCCACCAGTCCGGACCCACTTCGCCGGCCGGCACGTCGGCGGCCGTCCATTCCTCCGGTACCGGGACCCGTATCTCGGGCCGCTCCACCGGCAGTGCGGTCACGCAGCCGGCGCCCAGCGCCGCGGCGGCGGCGAGCGGCACGGCCCGGAATCCACGCATCATCGAGGTCGGTATCAAGAACTGCACGTCAGCACCTTCATCGTGCGGTGGCCGCCACGGCCGGCACGCCGAGCGGCGCCGGCGCCGCCATTCCGGCGGCGGCGTACAGCACGAGCGACTCCAGCACATCTTCCGGATCGCGCCCGCCGCCGCGCCCGCGCGCCCGGAGCTCGGGCCCCCAGGACATCGTGAACGCCATCGACCCGACCATGAACAGCATCCGCCAGCTCAGGTCCGCCTCATCGAGTTCCGGCCGCGCGCGGTGAAGAGCGCCCGTGAACCGCTCCAGCACCGCGTCGAACTGCTTGACGAAGGTCGCGCGGAACTCCTCGTTGGTCTCGCCGTGGATCCGGCCCACCAGCCGCAGGAAGTTCCGGCCCTTGTCGCCCCACGCGCGCTGGCTGTGGAACGGGGGCGACAGGAACGCCCGAATGACGGCTTCCAGCGCCGGAGGTCCGTCCCCGGCCCGCGCCTCCGCGGCGTCGAGCAGCTCCAGGCGGCGCGCGTTGATGGGCTTCAGACGCCTCTCGAGCACCTCCGCCAGCAGCGCCTCCTTCGAGCCGAAGTGGTAGTTCACCGACGCGACGTTGACCCCGGCCTCCGTGGTGATGTCGCGCAGCGGGGTCGCCGGGAACCCGCGCTCGCCGAACAGCCGCTCGGCGACGTCGAGAATGCGCTCCCGGGTGTCCATTGCCATCGGGCTGGATCTCCTGTCCTTAAACAACTGTTTCAATCATACGTATGAACGAAGAAAAAAGTTCAAAGGCCGCGGTCGCATGTTTTCCGAGCGGTGCACGGAACGCCGCGTGGTGTGACCGCTGCGACAAGGCCGGTGGCCGGAAGCCCGCCGCGGTGCAGCGGCTACAATCGGATCGGCCGCCGGTCACGGCGCCTACGGCGGTTCGCGCCGGCGCTCGCCTGCGCCGGCCTGACATCGAGGATGACCGGTATGCCATGCCGTTGCGGGAAGAGGGGCTCGCCGAGCGCACGCTGGTCGTCTTCTCCAGCGACAACGGGCCGTGGCTGTCCTACCGGCAGCACGGGGGGGAGCGCCGGGATGCTGCGCCAGGGCAAGGGGACCACGTGGGAGGGCGGCATGCGCGTCCCGGGCATCTTCTGGTGGCCGGGGACCGTCCCGCCGGGGGTGATCAGGGACATCGGCGCCACCACGGACCTCTTCACCACCGTCGTTCCGCTGGCCGGGGGGACGGTGCCGGACGATCGGCCCCTGGACGGAGTCGACCTCTCGCCGGTGCTCCTCGGGACGGGGTCGAGCCCGCGCGACTGGATGGCGTTCTACCGCATGGGAGAGCTCTACGCCTACCGCCGGGGGCCGTACAAGGTGCACCTGGTGACCGAGGGGCGCTACGGCGTGGGTGCCGCGCGCGCCACGCACGATCCGCCGCTGCTCTTCCATCTCCTCGGCGACGACCCGGGAGAGAAGTACGACCTGGCGCCGGAGCGTCCCGACGTGGTGGCCGATCTGCTGGCCGCGGTCGAGGCGCACCGCGCCGGGATGACCGTCGCCGAACCGCTGTTCGACGCGCGGGGCGCACGATGACTCCTGCACCGGCACGTGCGCGCGAGACACGCCGGCCCGCGGGGCGGCGCTGCTGCAGGCCGGGACGCCACGGCGGCGTCAGCCTGCGGCGCAGAGCCGCGGCCGGCGCGGTTGCGGCCGTTGTCCTGGCCGGCATCGGCGCCGCTCCCGGGCGCGCGGCCGACGACCTCTCGCTCGCGGCGAAGGCGGCTCTGTTCGACGTCGACCTCGCCGAGCGCTTCCTGGCCGCGGACGGCCAGGTGCGGGTGCGCCGCAGGCTGCCGACCGCGGAGCACCCCTACGTCACCTGGAACATGTCCGACACGGCGTACATGACCGGCATCTACTGCGCGGCCCAGACGTGGCGCCACCTCGCTACCGGCGATCCCGAGGCCGCGCGGCGAGCGCGGACGGCCGCCGCCGCGCTCAGGCATCTGGTCGCCGTGACCGGTCGCGACGGTCTGCTGGCGCGGGCGTCGGCGCCGATCGACGAGCCCTGGCTCGACGACGGCACATGGCGGGAGAGCCCGGACGGCCGGCGCCGCTGGCGCGGCAACGTCAGCTCGGATCAGGTGGACGCGGCCATGTTCGGCCTCTTCGTGTACACGATGCATCTGGCCGACGCGCGCGAGCGGGAGGCGATCGGCGAAACGGTGGCCGCGGTGGTCGACGCGATCGTCGATGACGGCCTTCGCATCATCGGCTACGACGGCCGGCCCACCCGCTGGGGGCGCTACGAGCCGGCCTACGTCGCCGGCGAGGAGCCGATGAACGCCCTGCTGATGTTGCAGATGGTCAAGGTGGCGCACGAGTTGACCGGGCTGCCCCGCTTCGGCCGGCAGTACGCGCGGCTGCTGGAGATGGGGTACGCGCGCATCGGCGAGGGCGCGCGCCTGGACCGCCCGCCGCGAGAGGCGAACCACTCCGACGACGTCCTGATAGCGCTCGCGCTGTACCCGCTCCTCGAGCTCGAGACCGATGCCGCGGTCCGGCTGCACTACGAGCGGGCGGCGCACCGCTGGTTCCACGGCCGGACGTATCCCGGAATCGATGTCGAGGGGAATCCGCTGGCGACGTTTCTCCACCGGCACTGGACCGGTGACCGGACTCATGACGCCGCTGCGCTCGACACGCTGCGCGGCGTGCCGCTCGACATGAAGTGGAACGCCGGCACCATCGAGACCTACGCCCGCCGCTTCGGATTCTCGTTCACCGCCGACCCGGTGGCGCCGCCCGCGGGCGACGGACCCCTGCCGGTCGCCCAGCGCGGCCGCACGTGGAGCTTCCTCGTCCACAATCCCTACCGCGTCGGAGGCGACCGCCTTGCCGTGGCGCCGTTCGAGACGAACGGCCTCGACTATCTGGTCAGCTACTGGTTCGGCCGGGCGCACGGCATGATCCGGGCCGAGGATTGACGCCGTGGAACGCAGCTCGTGCGCGTCGGATGGCGGCGGCCCCGGAGCCCGCGATCCGCGATTCCGGATTTTCCCCGCAAGTGAGATCGCGTCTCATTTCAGGCGACCCGCATATTTCATGCAAACTACTGGATATATTGATCTTGTGGGTACGCCTGGGCTGGCGTCAGAAAGTCGCTTTTCGGGGTTGGCATCTGCGAAATCCAGTGCTAGACTTCGCACTTCGGGAGAGGTATTTCTTTCCTCTGGTTCCCGGCGCGCAGGGCCGCGCTACGAGGAGGTCGTCTCATGGGAGACGTGGCGCACACGCAAGTGCAGACAACTACAGAGCAGCAGGGCGTTTCTCGGCGGGGCTTCATCAAGGGAGTGATCGCCACCGGCGCCAGCGTATCGGCGTCGAACTACGTTCTGCGGAACGGTCACGGCGTGGCCCTGGCGCAGGCGCCGGGCGCCGTCGAGCGGCTGGTGACGTTGAACGTCAACGGGCAGCAGCGCCGCGTCGACGTCATGCCCCAGGAGACCCTGGCCATGACCCTGCGGTACAAGCTGGGTCTGACCGGCACGAAGATCGGCTGCGACCGCGCCGAGTGCGGCGCCTGCACCGTCCTCGTGGACGGCGTGCCGCAGTACTCCTGCTCGACCCTGACCCATCAGGTGCGTGGCCGCGAAGTGCAGACCATCGAGGGGCTCGAGGGCGCGGACGGGACGCTGCATCCGGTGCAGCAGGCCGTCGTCGACCTGCAGGGCTTCCAGTGCGCCTTCTGCATGCCGGGCTTCGTGATGAACATGGTCAACCTGACCGAAGAGAACCCCAACGCGACCCGGGGCGAGTGCGCGCACCATCTCGCCGGCAACATCTGCCGGTGCATCGACTACAACAAGATCCTCAACGTCGCCGAGAAGGCGTGCGAGTATACGCGTAACGGGATGAGGAGCTGACGATGGCTGACTACAAGCTGATCGGCAAGAACTACACGACGCCCGACATCCTCGCCAAGGTCACGGGGCGTGCGAAGTACGCCGAGGACTTTCGCGCGGAGGGCATGCTCTTCACGAAGCTGCTCGTCAGCCCGATGCCGCACGCGCGCGTTCGACGCCTGGACACCAGCGCGGCGATGGCGATGCCCGGGGTGGAAGCGATTCTGACCGCGGACGATCTGCCCGAGGCCGAGGCGCCGCAGGAAGCGGGTCTGACCAACGAGCCCTTGTACGAGGGCGAGCCGATTCTGGCCATCGCGGCGGTCGACGAAGAGACCGCGGCGGAGGCGGTCGAGGCGGTGCAGATCGACTTCGAGCCGCTGCCCTTCGTTCTCGACCCGATGGACAGCCTGCGTCCGGGGGGCCCGAACGCGCGGCTCGACGGCAACACGATGGCCGGTCGCGACCTGTCGACGATCAAGTGGGACAACGTCGACTGGGCCGGGTTCGACCGCGGCATCATGCCGACGGGCGGCGAGGTGACCGACGAGTGGCAGGTCGGCGATGTCGACGCCGGGTTCGCCGAGGCGGATCTGATTCTCGACGAATCGGTGTTCTCCGCGTCGCTGTCGCACCAGCCGCTCGAGACCCGGACCGCGATGGCCTACTGGCAGAACGGCAAGTGCTACATGCACTGCTCGACCCAGAGCACGGCCCGCACCGAGGGCGGCATGGCCCGCTGGATCGGCATCGATCCGACCGACCTCGTGCTCGTCGCCGAGTACTGCGGCGGCGGGTTCGGCAGCAAGATCTCGGCCTCCATCCAGTCGCGGATTCCGGCGCTGCTCTCGCGCAAGGCGGGCAGGCCGGTCATGATGCGCGTGACCCGGCAGGAAGAGAACTTCTTCGGGCGCGCCCGGCCCGGCATCCAGGCCCGCGCCAAGTTCGGGTTCAAGAGCGACGGCCGGATCGTCGCCATCGACCTGACGATGGTTCAGGACGGCGGCCCCTACGGCCGGTCCGGCGACTACATGTCGTGCGGCGACCAGGCTTCGCTGATGTATCAGCCCGCGAACATGCGGGTGCGGGGCATGACCGTCTACACGAACACGCCTCCGCGCGGTGCGCAGCGTGCGCCGGGCGGCGTCCAGGCGGTCGCGATGTTCGCGCCGGTCGTCGACAAGGCGGCGCGGCAGCTCGGCCTCGACCGGCTCGACATCATCCACACCAACGCCCCGCAGGGGCAGGCGCTGTTCGGCCGCCCGCGGCAGGGGCGGCAGGGCAACGTCTCGAGCGCCTTCCCGAAGGAAGCCATCGACAAGGCGCGCG
>WTGR01000879.1 GCA_011523485.1 Acidobacteriota bacterium | reverse complement strand
CTTCATCCTCGCCAATCCGCCGTTCAACGTCTCGGACTGGGGCGGCGAGCGGCTGACCGAGGACAAGCGCTGGCGCTACGGCGTGCCGCCGAAGGGCAATGCCAACTTCGCCTGGGTGCAGCACATGGTCCACCACTTGGCGCCGGGAGGACTGGCGGGCTTCGTGCTCGCGAACGGGTCGATGTCTTCGAGCCAGTCGGGCGAACGGACGATCCGGAAGAACCTGATCGAGGCGGACCTGGTGGACTGCATGGTCGCGCTGCCGGGCCAGCTCTTCTATTCCACGCAGATCCCGGCCTGCCTCTGGTTCCTGGCCCGAAGCCGCCCGCGCCGTGGGGAGGTGCTGTTCATCGACGCCCGCAAGCTGGGACGCATGGTCGACCGCACGCACCGTGAGTTGACCGACGAAGACATCGCCCGTGTCGCCGGCGCCTATCACGCGTGGCGCGACGGCGTGGATGCCTACGAAGACCTCCCCGGCTTCTGCAAGAGCGCCCCGCTCGACGAGGTGCGCCGGCACGGCCACGTGTTGACGCCGGGACGCTACGTCGGCGCGGAGCCGCAGCCGGACGACGGCGAGCCCTTCGATGCCAAGATGAGGCGGCTGGTGGCAGAGCTGCAGGCGCAGCAGGCCGAGGGGGCGCGGCTCGACGCCGCCATCGCCGAGAACCTGAAGATGCTGGGGTTCGGAGGCGACGAGTGATCGTGAGGGCCGTTGCGTGACACGCACGGCGCTGCGGCCGTTCCGAAGTGCACATCGTGCGATGATTTGGGAATCAGACCGAGCGGCCGAGCGACGCGTGACTATCGCAGGAGACATCGCACGTGAGCGGGAAGTTGAGCCCCGAGGAGCGAGAGATCCTCGATCAGTTCCAGCGGCGAGCGTTACACCCCGTCGCCGAGGTCGAGCAGGAGCCCGAGATGGCGCGTCAGGCCGCCCGGAACACGTTCAACAAGACCCGGGGTGTCAATCTCCGTCTGACGGGACGCGACTTCGAACTCGCCCGCACGCTCGCGAGGGAAGAGGGCATTCCCTACCAGACGCTGTTAACCAGCGTCATTCGCAAGTACCTGGCCGGCCGACTGGTCGAAAGGCCCCGGCGAGAGCGGTGACCGAGCGAACACCGCATGGATGTGTGACCAATGTGTGATCGAGCCATGGACAAGGGGCGGGAGCCCGCGCCACGCGGTCCAATCGACACGGGATTCCTCCGCCGCCGCATCCGGACGACGGAGAGCCCTTCGAGGCGAAGAAGGGGCGGCTGGTGGCGGAGCAGCAGGCGCAGCAGGCCGAGGGCGCGCGGCTCAATGCCGCCATCGCGAGAACCTGAACGCACCGGGGTTCGGCTTCCAATGGCGGAACCACTGGTACCAAGCGCTCATGACCGTCTGAATCAGACTCCACTCCCACATCTCACAAGCTGAGCGACTACACCATGCGACTTTTGGCGTTCCGCGTTCATGAGTTCCGCTCCGTCGACGACAGCGGATGGATTGAAGTCGATCAGGTCACCGGCCTGATCGGCACCAATGAGTCGGGCAAGACCAATGTTCTCATACCCCTCTGGAAACTCAAGCCGGCCAACGGTGGCGCCATCGACCCGATGGCCGATTACCCCCGCAAGCGATACCACGAGATCCGGGCTCTGGAGACGAAACCGACCTTCATCGAGGCCCGGTTCGACTTGTCGGAGGAACTCCGCGGTCGCATTGCCGAATCGCTAGCGGTGGCCGTAGACCGTGTCAGCGAAGTTCTCGTCAGCCGAGACTTCGATGGCAAGTACAGCGTATCTCTTCTGAAACCTGATACGGCTCATTCGCCGTTCATGGTCGACGCGGATCACCTCGACCGCGCGCGAGCCGTCTACACGGACGACGCCGGGGTCACTAGAGTTTCCCCGGATCTTCAAGCCCCGTCGGACAACTCAGACCGATCGAGATCCGTGTATGCGGCCTACGCCGCCCTACGCATGGCTGTATCCGAGACGCTCCTCCTCGGGTGTCAACCCGTCATCGTCGAAGGTCCTTCTGACCAGCACTATCTTTCGGCCATCAAGAACTTCCTCGTTGGCTTAGGAGATCTCCGCCCTTCGCGTGAGATTGTGTTCATGCCGGCCGGGGGCGTCAAGGGTGTCAAGGCGGTTTGCGCACTGGTCATGGGACGAGACGATGCGCTGCCATTCGTGCTACTGGATGCCGACACAGTCGGGCGCCAGTTTGCCGAGTCGCTGAGAGCTAGTCTCTACCGGGGTGACGACGGGCGTGTTCTGAGCATGGGTGACGTGGTTCAGGTCCCGGAATGCGAAATCGAGGATCTTGTTCCGCCGGAGTTCATCGGAAGGATCGTCGACAGATATTTGGCCAAGCCTGCGGACGTCGATGAAGATCTCGTCGAGACGCTGACGGAGGGCAAGCCCATTGTGCCGCAGATCGAGGAGTACGCGTCCAACTACGACATCGTCCTGAAGCGGGGCTGGAAGGTCGATGTGGCAAAGCGAGTCAAGGGCCAGCTACTTCGCAACCGGGCCGGCGCTGACGCAGTAGGGGCAGCGTACGTCGAGACGTGGCGCAAGCTGTTCGCTCTTCTGCAACACGAGGGTGAGCAACGGTAGTTGGTGGTACATGACAGAGTACAACAGGCTCTACGCCTTGCCGCCGAAGGGCGACATGGGTGCCGCACATGGTTCACCACTTGGCCCCGGCCGGGGTCGTGTGGTTGGTGCTCGCTGCCGGGTCGATGTGGTCCGGCCAGACGGGGGAGGGGACGATCCGCCGGAACCCGAACGAGGCGGATCTCGCAGCTTGCATGGTCGCCCTGCCTGGGCATTCTCGTCTACTTCCACGCAGATTCCCGGCGGCCTCTGGTTCCGCACCCGCAGCCGCCCGGGCCGTGGCGAGTTCCTCTTCATCGAGGCGCGCAGGCTCCGCGGGAGCTGGGAGGACCTGCCCGGCTTCTGCAAGAGCGCCGGACTCGCCGAGGTGTGGGCGCTGCGTCGGCGCGCAGCCGCAGCCGGAGGACTGAAGATGCTGGGCCTCCTGCCTCGTGAGGAGGGCCGATGACCGTCAGCGAACTGATCGTAGTACTCCAGGCTCACCCCGGCGACCTTCGGGTTGTCGTCAACGGGTACGAGGAAGGCTTTGACGACCTCTCGCCCGCTCAGATCTCTCTCCTGCGCATCGCGCTGAACACTGGCGTTGAGGACTACGAGGGACAACACGGATACGATTGGGAACCTGCTACCCGCGGAAGAGAGCCGGCGACTATCGTTGACGCGCTGCTTCTTAACCGGGTGTCTCACCGACTGCTTCTCCGGCGAACGCGCATCCTGTCATGAGACTCGACCTGACGCCGCTCGACGATGCGATTGCACAGTTGGAGGAAGCGATCGATTACCACGGCTCCGACCTCGCGTCGCGAGACCCCGCGCTCAAGCTGCACCTTCGAGCCGCCGCGATCCAGGCATTCGAGTTCACCTACGAGCTGTCTTTCAAGATGTTGAAGCGGCATCTCGAACAGGTCTCCTCGAATCCCGCGGAGCTCGACAAGATGAGCTTCAAGGCCATCATGCGTGAGGCCTTCCGGCGCGGGTTGATACAGTCCGAAGTGTCCATCTGGGACAAGTACCGGACGCTGCGCGGCACGACCAGTCACACCTACAACGCAGGCAAGGCGCAGATGGTCTTCGAGAGCCTGCCGGATTTCCTCCGGGAGGCTAGGTTTCTCCGGGATCAGCTTCAGCAGAGGAACGAGTCCCTTGGCGACGCCGATTGACATCCGGGCCGACCACCTGCGCATCGTCCACGACATGCTCCGTCGGCATCTGCCGGACGGCGTGCGAGTCTGGGTCTTCGGGAGCCGCGCCACTTGGGCGACGAAGGACTCGTCCGACCTGGATCTCGCTCTCGAGGGTGACGGCGAAATCCCGCCGAGAAGCCTGTCTGCGCTGGAAGCCGCGTTCGAGGATTCGGATCTTCCGTACGCGGTGGATGTTGTGGACCTCAAGCGGATCGGTGAGAGGTTTCGTCGGACCGTCGAGCAGCAGCTCGTGCGCCTCCCGGAGAGTGACGCCGGTTCGGGCGTGCGAACGAATCCTGTCCGTTCGGTATCCTTACGCAATCTGTGCGAAGAGATTGTGGATTGTCCGCACTCAACACCCAAGTGGACGCCAGACGGCGTCATCGTTCTCCGAAGCAAGAACATCCGAAACGGTCGACTCGACCTCTCTCAACCGAGCTATACCTCCGAGAAGGACTACGCCCAGCGCATCAGGCGAGCAACCCCACGCGCAGGTGACCTCGTCATCACGAGGGAGGCCCCGATAGGGGAGGTCTGTATGATTCCCGAAGGGTTGCGCTGCTGCCTGGGCCAGCGTATGGTGTTGCTTCGACCGAGTCTCGTCGCGACGGATTCTCGATATCTGCTGTACGCCCTCCAGTCGGAGCCTGTCCAGCAGGAGATTCGATCGCATGATGGTACGGGTTCAACCGTCAGCAATCTGCGTATTTCGCTACTGGAGGACCTCCGAATTCCGAGCCATCCCCTCTCCGAACAACGTGCGATCGCGCACGTACTCGGCACGCTGGACGACAGAATCGAGCTGAATCGTCGGATGAACGCGACACTGGAGGCGATGGCGCGGGCGCTGTTCAAGTCGTGGTTCGTCGATTTCGACCCCGTGCGGGCCAAGATGGAAGGACGCGACACCGGGCTGCCGAAGGAGATCGCCGACCTGTTCCCCGATCGGCTGTTGGACTCGGAACTGGGCGAGATTCCGGAGGGGTGGCAACTGAAGTCGCTGGATTCAGTAGCTGGTTTCCAGAACGGACTTGCGCTTCAGAAGTTCCGCCCCTCGCAGAACGAAGCCCGCTTGCCCGTTGTCAAGATCGCCCAACTCCGAGCTGGCGAGGCGAACAGCGGCGAGTGGGCGAGCGCCAGCATCAAGCCTGAGTGCATCATCGAGGACGGTGACGTTGTGTTCTCCTGGTCAGGGAGCCTATTGGTCCGGACGTGGTGCGGGGGACGTGCCGCCTTGAACCAGCATCTCTTCAAGGTGACTTCCGAGAGGTATCCCAAGTGGTTCTACTTGCACAGCATCTTCTCGCACTTTCCAGAGTTTCAGCGGATCGCGGCGGACAAGGCGACGACGATGGGACATATCAGGCGGCATCACTTGACGGATGCCCTGTGCGTCGTACCTCCTGATTGCCTGATCACTCGGGTCTCCGGCTTGTTTGGAGGACTGCTGGAGCGACGAGTGGCGAACGAGGTGGCAAGTTGCACGCTGGCGTCCCTGCGCGACGCGCTTCTCACGAGGCTCGTCTCCGGCAAGTTGCGGGTGGCCGGACTGGAGCCGGCCAGCGTCCCCGACGACCGCCCAGCGCCCGTCGAGACGCATGCAACCTGACGGAGCGGCTACCGTGACCGATGCATCGTTGTCGGAATCGACCGTCGAAGCGGTGGCCCTCGACTGGCTCGCATCGCTCGGCTGGACCGTCCGGCACGGCCCCGACAGCGTGCCCGACACGCCGGCCGCGGAACGCGCCGACTACGGCGAGGTCGTACTGAAGGGTCGCCTGCGGTCCGCACTCGCCCGGCTCAACCCGGACCTGCCTGACGACGCATTCGAAGACGGCCTGCGCCGACTCACCCGGCCGGCCGGTGCGACCCTGGAGACCCGCAACCGCGACTTCCAGCGGATGCTCGTCGCTGGCGCAACCGTGGAGTACGCCGACGCAGACGGCCGGGTTCGCGGCGGCCAAGTCCGCGTGCTCGACTTTGACGACCCGGAGCGCAACGACTGGCTCGCGGTAAACCAGTTCACCGTCGTCGAGAACCGCCACGAACGGCGGCCGGACATCGTGCTGTTCGTCAACGGCCTGCCGCTCGCCGTCATCGAGTTGAAGAACCCCGCCGACGAGAACGCGACCATCTGGTCGGCCTTCCAGCAACTTCAGACCTACAAGGCGGAGATCCCGTCGCTCTTCACGTTCAACGCCGCGCTCGTCGTATCGGACGGACTGGAGGCGCGCATCGGCGCGCTGACGGCCGGGCAGGAGTGGTTCAAGCCCTGGCGCACGATCGCGGGCGAAACGCTGGCCGACCCAAGCCTGCCGCAGCTCCAGGTGCTGCTCGAAGGCGTCTTCAACCGGCGCCGGTTGCTGGCGCTGGTCCGCGACTTCATCGTGTTCGAGGACGACGGCAGCGGCGCCCTGGTCAAGAAGATGGCCGGGTACCACCAGTTTCACGCCGTGCGGACCGCCGTCGCCGAGACGCTGCGGGCGGCGGCGTTGCAGAAGGCGGTTGCGGACCGCGACCCGCGGGGCCGCTACGAGTCGGGCCGCCAGCCGGGCGGCGCCCGCGGCGACCGGCGGATCGGCGTGGTCTGGCATACGCAGGGGTCGGGCAAGAGCCTGACGATGGCGTTCTACGCCGGCCGCATCATGCACGACCTGACTATGAAGAATCCTACCGTCGTCGTGCTGACGGATCGCAACGATCTCGACGATCAGTTGTTCACCACGTTCTCCCGTTGCGCCGACCTGCTCGGGCTGCCTCCGGTGCAGGCCGAGAGCCGCGCCGACCTGCGAGCGAAACTCGCTGTCGAGTCGGGCGGCGTGGTGTTCACGACGATTCAGAAGTTCTTCCCCGATACGCCTGCGGCTGGGGAGCGCGAGGGGGCTACCCCTCGCAGGAAACAGCCGGGCGACCGGCATCCGATGCTGTCGAGCCGGCGCAACGTCGTGGTGATCGCCGACGAGGCGCACCGCAGCCAGTACGACTTCATCGACGGCTACGCCCGTCACATGCGGGACGCGCTGCCCAACGCGTCGTTCATCGGCTTCACCGGGACGCCCATCGAGCTGGCCGACGCCAGCACGCGCGCCGTGTTCGGCGACCATATCAGCGTCTACGACATCCAGCGGGCGGTCGAGGACGGTGCGACGGTGCCGATCTACTACGAGAGCCGCCTGGTGAAGCTGGCTCTCGACGAGACCGAGAAACCGACGATCGATGCCGGCTTCGAGGAAGTGACGGAAGGCGAGGAGGTCGACCGCCGCGAGAAACTGAAGACGAAGTGGGCGCAACTCGAAGCGGTTGTCGGCGCCGAGAAGCGCGTCGCACTCATCGCCCGCGACATCGTGGAGCACTTCGAGCACCGCCAGGAGGCGATGGACGGCAAGGCGATGGTGGTCTGCATGAGCCGGCGGATCTGCATCGACCTGTACCGCGAGCTGGTTCGCCTGCGCCCGGAATGGCGCGACGACGACGACCGCCGCGGCGCGCTGAAGGTGGTCATGACCGGCAAGGCGTCCGACCCGCCCGACTGGCAGCGGCACATCGGCAACAAGGCCCGTCGCGAGGCGTTGGCGAAACGGTTCCGCGACCCGGCCGACCCGCTCCGCATGGTGCTCGTGCGAGACATGTGGCTGACCGGATTCGATGCCCCGAGCCTGCACACGATGTACGTGGACAAGCCGATGCGCGGCCACGGGCTGATGCAGGCCATCGCGCGCGTCAATCGGGTGTTCCGGGACAAGCCCGGCGGGCTCGTCGTCGACTACCTGGGTCTCGCCCACGAGCTGAAGCGGGCGCTGGCCACCTACACGGAGAGCGGCGGCACGGGCGAGACCGCGTTGGACAAGGAGCGGGCGGTCCGGACCATGCTGGAGAAGTACGAGGTCTGCTGCGGCCTGTTCCACGGCTTCGACCGGTCCGCGTGGACGGACGGATCGCCGGCCGAGCGACTCCAGTTGCTTCCGGCGGCGATGGAGCACGTGCTCGCTCAGGAGGACGGCAAGGCGCGCTGCCTGCAGGCGGTCAGAGAGCTGTCGCAGGCGTTCGCGCTGGCGGTGCCGCATCCCGAGACGGTCCGCATTCGTGACGACGTGTCCCTGTTCCAGCACGTCCGGGCGGCGCTGTCGAAGCGGGTCGGCACCGACGCCAAGTCCGACGAGGAGCTCGATCACGCCGTGCGCCAGATCGTCTCGCGGGCCGTGGCCCCCGACGGCGTGGTGGACATCTTCGCCGCGGCCGGTCTGAAGAAGCCGGACGTGTCGATCCTGTCTGAGGAGTTCCTGCGTGAAGTGCGCGGCATGGGCCGGAGGAACCTCGCCGTCGAGCTGCTGGAGAGGTTGTTGA
>WTGR01000360.1 GCA_011523485.1 Acidobacteriota bacterium | reverse complement strand
GACGACGTCGAAGGGGGCCAGGCGATCCGACGCCAGCTCGGCGGCCGGCCGGCCGACGATTGCCTCGTGCCCGCCCAGGCGGGGGCGCGCCGGATCCCCGTTCTCGAAGCGCTCGTACTTGTGCGCGACGCTGCGGGCGATGGCGGCGCCGAGGTCTCCCGGGCCGTACACCGGATCGCGCGCCTCGTGCCGGAACATCGTCTTCGCCGGGCGCGCGGGACGGCCGGCCGGCAGCGCGTTCGACCCGTCGGTGCTCCACGGAAGGCGGATGCCGAGCGCGGCCGCGATCGTCGGCAGGATGTCGATCGTCTCCACGTTCGCGTCCGCGACGCCGCCCTGCCGCTGGCCGGGCCGCTTGATGAACAGGGGGACGGCCGCGACGTCGGCGAAGTTCTCCTCGGTCGGCAGCCGGAACGGCGCCCCGGGCCGCACGCTCGCGCCGTGGTCCGCCGTCACGACGACGAGCGCGTCGTCCCGGAGCCCCACCGTGCGCAGGCGATCGAGCAGCGCGCCGAGCAGGCCGTCGGCGTGCCGCACCTGCAGCAGGTGGCGCTGGTAGTCGAGGGTCACGGCCCAGGCGTCGTCGCGCCATCGATCCCTTACCCCGCCGACGATGTGCGAGAGCCACGTATGCCGGCGTCCGTCCGGCAGGTAGACCCACGGCTCGTGCGGCAGCAGCACGTGCATGAAGTGGAGCGGCGGGCGGGCATCGCCGGCCGGCGGCGCGATCGAGGCGATGTAGTCGGTGGCCACGGCGGCCCGATCCCGCTCTCGATGGGCGTTCCAGCGCCCGAGCACGGAATCGTCGGCCGCGAAGCCGCGCCAGGTCGAGGTCACCGGCGGGAGCCCGTCCGCGAGGCGGTGCGGCAGCACGGCATGCAGGTAGACGACGGACAGATCGCTCAGCATCGCCGCCAGCCGGACGGCCGCCCGGGGACGGTGAGACGCGCAGAGCGTCTCGGGGCACATGCCGGTCAGCGGCTCCAGCACGTGGAGGCGGTACCGCGATCCGAGCAGGGTGAACAGGTTGTCCGGGTGGTCGCTCGCCATCGGCAGGCGTCCCGGCGCCGGATAGTCGCCGGTGAGGATCGCGGGCAGGGCCCACTGCGTCCAGCCGCTCACCGCGCTCGCGTTGCGGAACCAGGTCGCCTCGTCGGCGAGCGCGGCGAAGTTCGGATACAGGTTGCGGTCCACCTCGCCGTCGCGGTTCAGCAGCGAGACCAGCGGCAACTGATCGAACACGACGACCGCCACCGGCGGCGGGTCGTCGATGTCGATCGTCGCCAGCGGCGGTCCCCCGTCGCGCGGCGCCGACAGCAGCGGCGCGATTGCCGGCTGCATCAGGAACACGGCCGGCGCCACGATCGCCGCCGGCGAGAGAAAGGTGGCGAACAGGCGTATCGCCGGCGCCCGGACGTAGCCGGCGCCGGCCAACGCCCCGCACACCGCCGCGACGCCGAACGACGCCTCGGTGCTCCAGGCGGCGGCCTGCTTCATCGCGGCCAGCGCGACCGCCGCGGTCAGGACGCCCACCCCGACGCCGGCCGCCGCCGCGTGCAGCCGGGGGTGGATGCGGCCGCAGAGGCGGAGCACCGCCAGCCAGCCGGCGGGACCGGCCAGGCAGAGCAGCGCCACCAGCGCCAGCAGGTCGCCCGGCCGCGTCTCGTGCGCCACGAAGAACTCGGGGCTGCGGCTCAGCAGGTCGAACAGCGGCTGGGCCACGGCCACCGCCCACAGGCCGGCGAGGTGCAGCGCCTCGCCGCCCGCGCCGGCCGCCGCAGGCCGCGCTCCCGCGCCGGGCGTCGGCGCCGCAGGATTCGCGCCGGCAGACTGCCGGCGCCACCGCAGGATCGCGCTAGGGCCCGGCATCGGCTCTCCGCCGGCAGTGGTACAGGGTCCGGGCGCCCGACGCCAGCGTCTCCCGCCCGACCAGGTGGAAGCGCCGGGCCAGCGCGGCCTCGGCCGCCGCGCGGGAGTAGTCCAGCCGCCCGGCGTCGCGATGGCGCAGCAGGCGCTCCACCATCGGGTCGCCGCGGTCGACGAACTCCAGCACCACCTCGGCGCCGAAGTCCGCCAGCCAGTCGGCGAGGTCGGCGAACGGAACGTGGCGGCCGATCACCAGGTGATGGGCCAGGGCGAGGCAGAGGATCAGCCCGGGGGCGCCGCGATCGCCCAGCGGCCGGCGTTCCCGGCCGCGCCAGCCCAGGCCGGGCGACGGGTCCGCGGCGTCGGCCACCAGCGGGAGCACGTTCGTCCGCCCCTCGTCCCGCAGGGCGCCGTACAGGCGGTCGACGACGACGTGGTCGGCGTCGAGGGCCAGGACGTAGTCCGCGTGATCGGCCGCCAGGCGCGAGTACGCGCCGGTGTTGCAGCCGACGTCCCAGACCAGGGACCAGCGCCGCGATTCGAGCACCCGGCGCACGAAGGCGGCCTTGCGTTCGAGGTCGGCGTCGTCGTAGCCGTGCTCGTGCGCGTACTCCGACCAGGTCGAGCGCGCCGGCGTCCACCGCAACCCCTCGACGGTGCGGCGCAGGCGGGCGACGTTGTTGCGGATGAGCGCGGCGCCGAAGCCGGCGGCGCGAAGCTCGGCCCGGACGTTTCCGTTCGAAGCCTCGTAGCGGGCCTGCGCCCGCGCCTGCAGGCAGACGTGCGCCAGCACGCCGGGGCGCAGGCAGTCGCGGGCCGACAGCAGCGAGCGGCACTCGGCGGCCGTCATCCCGTCCAGGCGCCCGCGCAGCCACGGATGGAACGGCGCGTTGCGGTAGGCCTGGAGAAAGAGCGGGTACAGAAAGGTCTCGCAGAACTGGCGGTATCCGGTCCACGGGTCGCCGGGCTCGTAGGCGGTGAACGAGCCGAGGTCGATGAACGTCGGGCGGACGCCGCGCCACTGGACGTTGAACGGCGTGGCGTCCTTCAGCGTCATCTCCTCGTCGAGCGCCGCCAGCGTGAGGTCGAGCTGCAGGAGGGCCGCGTCCCGCAGCATGCCGAAGGACCACTCGTAGGGGTACGACACGACCGGGATGCGGGCATGCTCCAGCACCGCCGCCCACGCCGGGCCCAACGCCGGGAGGTCTTCCCGGCCGGTCACCTCCCGCGTGCCGACGAGGCGGCCCTCCCCGCTCATCCGACGGTAGAAGCCGGTGTCCGCCAGCCGCCGCCAGTCGGCCAGGGCGGGCTTGGTGAGGGCGCGGAACACCGTGCCCTCGTGGTGGAATACCCTGCTGTCGGGGTCGCGGAAGGATCCGGGCTCGAAGCGTGGCGAGCCGCTCGACGTCACCGCCGGCGCGTGCCGTCCGTTTCCGTCTTCCATCCGAAGCGCTCCGCAAGGCGATGCCAGCACAGCTTCGTCGCAACGCCGACCGCGGCGAAGCCGCCGAGCAGGACCTGCAGCAGCATGCTGCCGCTGCCCGGATCCAGGTAGGCCTCGACCGGCCGTTCGATCACGAGGAGAGCGAGCGCGGCGACCGTCGCGACGGAGAGCGTGTTCTTCATTCGCGTAGCATTATCGGTCGTGGGGCAATTTGCAACAGGGATGATGTAGCGTGATTCGATGAGACCCGCGGTCTTCCTCGATCGGGACGGGACGCTGAACGAGGACGTCGGCTACCTCGACCGCCTGGAGCGCCTGCGGCTGTTTCCGTGGAGCCTCGACGCGGTGCGCCTGCTGCGCCGCGCCGGGTTCGCCGTCGTGGTGGTGACCAACCAGGGCGGGGTGGCGCGCGGCTTCGTGCGCGAGGCGTTCGTCGACGAGGTCCGGCGGGTCATCGACCGGCGCCTGGAGGCCATCGGCGAACGTCTGGACGGGCACTACCAGTGTCCCCACGAGCCGCACGCGCCGGTGGCGGCGTACCGCCGGCAGTGCGACTGCCGCAAGCCGCTGCCCGGGCTCGTCCACCGCGCGGTCCGCGATCTCGACCTCGACCTGGAGCGCTCGGTGGCGGTCGGCGACAAGTGGAGCGACGTGGCCATGGCCCGTGCGGCCGGGATGCCCGCGGTCCTCGTGCGGACCGGCTACGGCCGGAGCCAGGAGCAGGCGCCGCCGGCGGGCCTCCGGGCCGACGCCGTCGTCGACACGCTGATGGACGCGGCGAGCTGGGTCCTGCGGCGCCCGGAGGCGCGAGCCTGACGCGCGCCGCGCGGAGAAGCGGATGTCGTTGGAAACCGTGGTATCGTGGATCCACTTGGCGCCGGATCGAATGCCGAGGCGACGTTCGCATGCGGCACGAAACCGAAGCGTGCGGCGCGGTGGGGTGCGGGATGCCTACGAACGAGGAACGGCTCACCAGCATCGAAAGCACGCTGGCGCATATGGCTACGAAGGAGGACATCCAGAAGTTGAAGGTCTGGGTGTTGACCGGTGGCGGCATCGCGGGCGGGGCGGGTGGCCTGATCACGTGGCTGGTGCGGGTCTTTGCCAGCCCGGCACGCAATAGCAGGGCGATGCCATTCCGTGAAGTCGTCGGCCATCGGGCGGTGATCGCGCGCATCGCGCAGGCGGTCGCGCGCGACTCGCTGCCGCCCAGCGTGCTGCTGACCGGTCCCGGCGGGGTCGGCAAGCGGCTGCTGGCCGACGCGATCGCGCAGGCGCTCAACTGCGGCGCCCCCCGGCGCGACGCGTCCGGCCTCGCGTTCGACGCCTGCGGAAGCTGCTCGGCATGCCGGCGCATCGCGGACGGCATCTACCCGGACGTCGTGGTTCTCGCGCCCGGCGACGGCGGCTCGATCACCGTGGACCAGGTACGGGCGGCGGTCGAGCAGGTGGGCTACCGCCCGTTCGAGGGGCGCCGGCGGGTGATCGTCGTGGACGATGCCGATCTGCTGGTCCCGGCAGCCCAGAACGCGCTGTTGAAGACGCTGGAGGAGCCGCCGCCCCGGGCGCAGTTCGTGCTGGTGACGGCGCGGCCCGACATGCTGCTGGACACGGTCCGCTCGCGCTGCCCCCGCCTGCGGGTCGGGCATCTGGGCAGCGACGAGGTCGCCGGCATTCTGCGGCGGCGGTCCGGGATCGACGAGCCGGCCGCCCGCGCCGTGGCCGCAGCGGCCGGCGGCAGCGCCGGCCGCGCCGTGCAGTTGGCGTCGAGCGGCGGCGAGGGGACCCGCGAGGCGGCCGTCGGGCTGTTGCGGTCGGTGTCGGCGGCGCGCGACGCGCGGGCGCGCCTGGCCGGCGCCAGGGACTTCGCCGCGGGCAGGGGCTCGAAGCGCGCGCCGGCCGCGGACCGGCAAGAGCTGCGCGCGCGGCTGCGGATGCTGGCCTCGCTGCTGCGCGACGTCGCGGCCGTCGCGTCCGGCGCCGCCGTACCGCTGGCCAACGCCGACCTCGACGGCGCGCTCCGCGAGCTGGCCGGCGCCTGGGGCGGCGAGCGCGGCCCGCGGGCGTTCGCCGCGGTCGACGAAGCGCTCGACGCGGTGGAGCGCAACGTCAGTCCGAAGGTGGTGGCCGACTGGGTCGCGTGCCGGCTGTGATTCTCGACCGCCGACCCGGCGGCAGTCGGGAACCGGCGAGCCGCTACCGCAGCGTTTCGTCGACCAGGTCCGCGACCCGCTCGGCGATGGCCAGCGATGCGGTCAGGCCGGGCGAGTCGATGCCCGCGGCCTGCACGAGCCGGGGTTGCCGCCGGTCGCGGCGGATCAGGAAGTCCGAGAAGGTTCGCCCGGCCGGGGCGCCGCGCGCCCGGATGCCGCTGCCGCCGGGGCGGAGCTGATCCAGCCGGAGCGCGGGCAGCAGCCGGCGGGCCGCCGCGTGGAACCTGGCCAGCGGCTCGCGGTCCGACTCGTAGTCGTCCTTGCGCGCCTGGTAGCGGGCGGTCGGGCCCAGGGTCACGCTGCCCCACGTGGTCCGGGTCAGGTGCACGCCGAGGCCGTGACCGCTCGGGTCCGGCAGCGGATAGACCGGCCCGTTCACCAGATGCCGCGCGGCCGGCGCCAACTCGGCGTAGTCGCCCCGGACCGGGTGGATCGTGAAGGTCTCGCCGCCGAGCGCGGCCGAGACGTCGTCGGCGTACAGGCCCGCCGCGTTGACCACGGCGCGGGCGAGGATCGTCTCGCGCGCCGTCCGGACGGTCAGGCCGTCGGGGCGGGCGGCGCCGCCGTCGACGCCGGCGCCGGGCAGCAGCGCCACGTCGCGGGCGGCGGCCACCCGCGCCAGCGCGCGCACGTAGGCCTCCGCCTCGACGATGCCGCTCGACGGCGACCAGATGGCCGCCGCCGCCTCGACGTGCGGCTCGCGCCGGCGGACGAAGGCCCGGTCGACGACCTCGAGGTCCGTCACCCCGTTGGCGTGTCCGCGCGCCGCCAGCGCCTCGAGCGCCCCGATCTCGTCCGCCCGCGCGGCGACGATCAGCTTGCCGCACCGCGCGCACGGCACGCCGTGTTCGTCGCAGAAGGCGTACAGGCGATCGCGTCCCTCGACGCAGAGCGGGGCCTTCAGGGAATCGGGCGGGTAGTAGATGCCGGCGTGGACGACGCCGCTGTTGTGCGTGCTCGCCTCCTGCCCGGGGCGGGGCAGCCGTTCGATCACGCACGTGGCGTGGCCGCGGGCCGCCACCGCGCACGCGGCGGCCAGTCCCACCACCCCGCCGCCGACGACGGCGACGTCGATCGTCGGGTCGCTCATCGCACGTGCGGCCGGAACCGGACCCGCCAGGGCATGATCAGCGACTCGGCGAGCACCTGCCGCGAGACCTTCGAGTGGCCGTGGCGGCGCTCGACGAAGACGATGGGGACCTCGCCGACGCGCGCGCCGCGGCGCAGCGCCTCGTGCAGGGTCTCGATGAGGAACGCGTACCCGTTGGAGACCAGCCGGTCGAGCGGGATGCGGCCGAGGGCGTCGCGCCGCCAGCAGCGGAAGCCGCTCGTGCAGTCGGCGACCGGCGCGCCCGTGACGGCCCGCACGTAGCGGTTGGCCGCCGCGCTGAGCGCTATGCGGTGGAGCGGCCAGTTCACGACGCTGACGCCGTGCAGGTAGCGCGAGCCGATGACCACGTCGAACGTCTCGGCCGCCGCGACCAGCGCGGGCAGGTACGAGGGGGCGTGCGACAGGTCGGCGTCCATCTGGCAGACGAGGTCGGCGTCGCCCGCCAGCACGCGCCCGAACGCCTCGACATAGGACCGGCCGAGGCCCCGGCGCCCGCGGCGGTGCAGCACGTCCACCCGCCCCGGATGCGCGCGGGCGAGCGCGTCGGCCACCGCGCCGGTGCCGTCGGGAGAATCGTCGTCGACCACGAGCACGCGGTAGTCGCCCTGCCCGAGCACGTCCGGAATCAGCACCGGGAGGTTGTCGCGCTCGTTGTAGGTGGGGATGACGACGGTGACGTTCATGCGCCGTGCGATCGAGGTTGGCCGGCTCACGGGCTCCCGGCCGCCGTCGGGTCGGCGGGCGGCTCGCCCGGCGCGTAGGGGGCGGCGTGCGGCGCCGACAGAGGCTTGCCCGGCATGCCCACGGTGAAGCGGTGCGGTTCGTACGTCCGCTCCACGATCCCCTGCAGGCGGGCGACCTCCTTGCCGTGTTCGTCGAGCTTCTCCCCGAGCCGCCGGCGGTCGTCCCGGGCCTCCGTGAAGCGGCGGTCGACCTCGGCGAAGCGGCGGTCGATATCGGTCCTGACCTCGGTGAAGCGGCGGTCGATATCGGTCCTGACCTCGGCGAAGCGGCGGTCGAGGCGATGATGGAAGAAGCGAAGCACCGCCACCAGGATCCCCAGCGAGGTCAACTGGAGCGTTACCAGGCCGACGAAAGCGCCCCCGAGTACGGCTGGATCGACAGTCATCATGCGCAGCCTGCCTGCAAGGTGCGTGCCGGCGATCACCCGCTGCTGGACGGGGCCCGGCGGCAACCGTCGCGGCCGTTGCGGGTCCATCGGCCCGTCAACGCCGCATTTCTTGCAGTATAGCGGACGACGAAAGCGCGGATGCGCACGGCGGCGGCCGGTCGCGGTCGGTGCGGCATTGGAATCCGGTAGAATCGCCGGCACGCTCGACGCCGCGCTTGCTCTCGTTGATGACTCGACGCAAGCTGCCCATCGGCATGCAGACCTTCCGGGACCTCCGGGAGAGCAACTGCTACTACGTCGACAAGACCGCCTACGTCGGGCGGCTGCTCGACGAAGGCAAGCACTACTTCCTGTCGCGCCCGCGGCGCTTCGGCAAGAGCCTGTTCCTGG
>WTGR01000355.1 GCA_011523485.1 Acidobacteriota bacterium | reverse complement strand
CCACCGCGGGGAACGGCCGCACCGCCTCGAACGTGCCGTCGGCGTTGTTGCGCAGCACCCGCGGCGCGTCGTCCAGCGGGCCGTGGACGATGTCGATGTCGCCGTCCATCTCGATGTCGGCTGCCCAGGCCCCGTAGCCCGCGAGGCTCCCCATGTCGATGCCGTCCGCCGGCCGCGGCGTGTTCTGCTCGAATTCACCGTCGGCGTTGCGTGTCAGGAGACGGAAGCCGCCCGCGCCGACAACAGCGAGGTCCATGCGGTAGTCGCCGTTCCAGTCCAACGGCAGAAGCGCATCCCCGGCCGGCCGCGCTCCGGACGCATCGCCCGCGAAAGGGAACTCCGGCCCCGCGTCGGCCTCGCCCACCCGGCGCACGGTTTCGCCGTCGGTCGCGACGATCGCCGGCGGCGCGTCCTCGCCGCCGTGCACTATCGCCAGCGCGGCCGCCTCGACAGCTTCCTGTGCTGCCGGCCCGATCGGCTCCGCCACGTAGGCGAGCGTCCGGTCCGGCGCCGCCGCGGTCGACGGGGGCGACGGCATCGCGAGGAAGCGCATCAACGGCGCCGCGATCTGCTCGGCGCTGACGCTGACCACCGCCAGGTCCTCACGGAAGTGCGGCGTGCGGACCAGCACGTTGCGGAGCAACTGGGCCATGGTCGCGGCTCGTCCCAGGTCGCCGCCGGCGGCGGACTCGGAGAGTCCCTGCAACTGCTCGACGGCCAGCTCGGGCCACGCCCCGCCGAGTTGCGTCAGGCGCTCTATCGTGTCCCCCAGGACGTCGCCGTCCTCCATCCGCGCCGCCCACCGCGCCCGCTCCAGCAGCACGGCCAGGTTGTCGGGCCGGCGCGCCAGGACTTCCTCCAGCCAGCGCCGCGCCTCCGGCAGGTCGGTCTCGGCCCCGCCCCGCTCCAGCTCCTGGGCCAGCGCGAAGCGGGCTTGCTCGTGATCGGCATCCAGCGCCGCCGCGCGCCGATACTGGATGACCGCCTCGGCCGACCGACCGCTGAAGCTGGCGAGCTGACCCTGCAGAAACGCCACCTCGGCGCTGTCCGGCGCCAGGGCGTACGCCGTCTCCAGCGCGATCGTCGCCCCCGCGTCGTCGCCCACGCCCACCTGGGCCACGGCCAGGTTCGCGTGGATGGCCGGCTCGCGCGGGGCCAGCTCGCTCGCACGGACGAACTGGTCGCGCGCGTCGCTGAGCAGTCCGACCTCCAACGACGCCAGCCCCCGGTAGAAGACGCGTACCGTCTCTCGGTACTCGGCAGAACCGGCCGATGGGAGTCCCGCCGGCGCGCAGGCGAACCAGGAGCCGGCGCTCACCGCCACGACGATCGGCAACAGGAGCTTGCGGCGCAGGAGTCCTGCACCAACGGCACTCCCAACGCGACAACAGGCAACACGGCCGTCGCAAGGTCGCCTCACCGCCGCCGGCGCCAGTCGCCGCCATCCGGAAGCCACCGGTCCGAGCAAACCGGACGTCAAACCGAAAGAACCTGATATATGCACGTTCACCACCGTTGATCCTTGATATTCTTGCCAACCGTAACATGGCCGGCAGACTCTCCGGTGTCGTCGCTGTGACCTCGGCAATGGCCATCGGAATGGCCGTCAGTGCGGTCTCCGCGCAGCCGGCGCAGACCTCCCTGCTGGTCCTCTCCGGCGTGCGCCCGGACCCGCAGGCCGGCACGCTGACCATCACCGGCGCGGGCTTCGGTCAGTTCCCCTTCGTCACGCTCGACCTGGTGCCGCTCGCGGTCCGTTCGGCTACCGACGTCGAGATCGTCGCCACCGCGCCGATCACGCTGATGCCCCCGGGCGACTACGTGCTGACCGTCAGCCGCGGCTCCGGAGCCGGCCGGCATGCATCGCTCGACGTCGCCCTGCACGGCGGCACTGCGGCCGGCGGGTCGTCCCCGGCCGAGCGCTCCGGCATGGGCACGAGGTCCGGACCGGCGTCCGCGGCTGCGGCCGGCGACTCCGACGGACCCGTCCTGGCCGCCGAGCCGGGCGCGGTCGCCGCGACGGTCGGAGACCGGATCATCACGGTGGCCGACGTGGATCGCGAGTGGCGCCGGCAGGATCCCGGCGGCTTCATCGCGCTCGCACGGGAAATCCACGACACCCGCTGGCGCTTCACCGACGCCCTGGTCGCCGACGAGCTGATCGCGCGCGAGGCGGAGTTCCAGGGCCTGACGCCGGAGACGCTGCTCGAACGGGAGATCCCGCCGCGTATCGTCGAGATGCCGGAATCGGCGGTCCGCTCGCTCTACGCCGACGTCGGAACGGCCGCCCGGGGCGCCAGCTACGAGCAGATGGAACCGGCCCTGCGCGCCTGGCTCGAACGGGTAACGGCGCGCGAGCTGGCGCGGATGAACTACCTGGAGGAGTTGACCGCGGTCTCCACCAACGCCGAGCTGGCGCTCGATCCGCCCCGCATCGCGGTGGAGCGCACGGCGCAGGACGCGGCGCGCGGCCCCACGACCGCCCCCGTCGAGCTGATCGTGTTCGGCGACTTCCAGAGTGCCGACTACGCGCGGTTCGCCGCCGTGTTCGGCCGCGTCCGGGAGACCTACGGCAACCGCGTCCGAATCCTTTTCAAGCACCTGCCGCCGCCCGACAACCCCGCCTCCACCCAGGCCGCGCAGGCGGCGCAGTGCGCCAACCTGCAGGGTCGATTCTGGCCGTTTCACGACGCGTTGCTGTCACGGCCGGCCCTGCTCGACGGGGTCCGCCTGCGGCAGGCGGCGGGCGAGGCGGGTCTCGACGCCGACCGGTTCAACGCCTGCCTCGCCGGAGGCGCGGCGCGGAGGACCATCATGGACGCCCTGGAGGAAGCGATTCGCTACGGTCTCCACACCAGCCCGAGCTTCCTCGTCAACGGCCGGCTCGCGCCGGAGCCGGCGCCGTTCCTGCCGCCGTTCGAGTTCTTCACGCGCCTGGTCGAGGAAGAGCTGCTGCGGGAGTCACGGCGCGGACGCTGACCCTGGCTGTGCGCGCCAGCGCGTGCACGTTTCTCGAGCCGGCCCGGGAAGAGAATGCCGGACTGCCAAGCGGATCCCGCAGACCGGTGAGCGGGTCGCGATCCGCTGGCCCGTGGGACTCGACCGTGGGTAATGTCTCAGGTTACGTGCGACACTATCCGACCGTGGTACACTCCCCGGCGTGAGCAATGACACGAAGTGGATCATCGGGACCGTGGTCGGCGCGGTCGTCGCCATGACCGGCGTGGTGGTGTCATTCCTGGCGATCCTGATTGGCGGCGTCAATGCCCGAATCGACGACGTCAACACCCGCATAGGCAGTCTGGAAACCCACGTGCGCGGCATGGATGACCGTCTGCGCGCCGTGGAAATCGCCTTCGGAAAAGTCGATCAGCGCCTCGAGACACTCGAACGGGCCATCCTGCCAGCGTCGTCACCGCCCGCCGACTGAGATTCCGGCTCCCGGATGAGCGGCAACACGGTCGGTCGATCGGGACGCCCATGGCGCCCATCGAACCGAGTTCCGAGCAGGCTGGCCTTTGCTTTCCGCTGGTACTGCCCCTGACGTCCGGCACCCCATCAGCGACCGCGAGCACCAAGCCCGTTACCAGCCTCTCAGCGCAGACCGGACGCCTCGTCGATGACGACCCGCTGGTTGGCGACGATGTCGGGGAAGCGCTGCGTCGCGCCGGACGGCCAAGTCACCTCCAGCGACTCGACCGTCGCATCGGGCCCGAGGCCGAACGTCAGCGGCAGCTCGCTCTGCGAGGCATAGCTCGAACCGCTGCGCACGGCCCGCCTCTGGGTGCCCGACACACTCGTGACCCGCACCATCGCACCGATGCCGCGCCGATTGGATCCGGCGCCGGTCAGCCGGACCCGCAGCCAGTTGTTCCGATTGCCGCCGTCGTTGCGGAGCAGCCGGGCCGGACCATTCAGCGCGGTGAGGACGAGATCGAGATCCCCATCGCCGTCGAAGTCGGCGTAGGCGGCGCCCCGCCCCATCGCCGGCCGTCCGAACCCTTCTCCGGCCGCGCGGCTGACGTCGTCGAACGTGCCGTCGCCCCGGTTGCGCAACAGCAACGGCGGCTGGGCGAGCCGCGCCCGGGAATCCAGCATCCCCTGCGACTCGTCGGTGCCGCCATTGGCGGCGAAGATGTCGAGATGGCCGTCGAGGTCGACGTCCAGGAAGAAAACCGCCCAGGTGACCGACTGGTAGCTCGCCCGCCCCACCGTCGTACGCGGGGCCGCATCCACGAAGAGACCGTCTCCCCGGTCGCGGTACAGACCGAGCATCTCGTGAAGGAAGTTGCCGACCAGGATGTCCGGCCGCCCCGACCGGTCGTAATCCGCGGCGTCGACTCCCATGTTGGCCCGGGCCCGCCCCCGTTCGCTCAGGGCCACGCCGGCGCGGAGCCCCACGTCGACGAATCGTCCTGCGCCATCGTTGCGGTACAGCTTGGCCGGTACGCGGTCGCTGCCGACGAACAGGTCGGGCCAGCCGTCGGCGTCGTAGTCGAGCACCGCGATGCCCATCGCCTTGTCGGTCGGGTCGTCGAGACCGGCCCGCGCGGTCACATTCTCGAACCGACCGCCGCCGACGTTGCGGTACAGCGTGGGAGCGACCGGACGGTAAGCGTCCGGTCCGCAGTAGCCCGGCGGGTTGCCGCAGCCGGTCTCGGCCTCCGGCGACCAGTCGACATAGTTGCCGACGAACAGGTCGGCCAGCCCGTCCCGGTCGTAGTCGAGCCATGCGGCGCTCACCGCGAACCGGCCGTTCCCGATGCCGGCGGCGGCGGTCACGTCGCGGAACGTACCGTCACCCGCGTTGCGATACAGGCGCCCGCCGTCGACCGTCGTCAGGAAGACGTCGTCGTGCCCGTCGTTGTCGTAATCCGCGACCGTGGCCCCCAGACCGTAGGCATCGTCGCCGTCGAGGCCACTGCCGGTGAACGTATCGGTGAACGTGCCGTCGCGGTTGTTCCGGAACAGTCCGTGACGGGTCCTGTCGCTCGACCGCCAGTCCCGGCCGTTGACGAACAGCAGATCCGGCCAGCCGTCCGCGTCGAGGTCGAGCACGGCGACCCCGCCGCCGAAGAGCTCGGGATACCAATGGTCGCCGGCCGCGCCGTTGTCGTGCGTGAAGTCGATGCCGGACTGCCGCGTCACGTCGGTGAACGTCACGCTCTGCGCCGGATTCGACTGTCCCATCGCATGGCCCGCGCCGAATATCAGTGCCCCGCAGGCGGCACCGACCAGGACCCGGTTGCGAACCCGCGTATCCCACGGAGACGCCGCACCCTCCGGCCACGGCGTGCGACGGTCGATCTCGATGTCGGCAAGACGGGTGAACCCGCTCATGGCACGGCACCCTCCGGCCACGGCGTGCGGCAGGCTTCTCCCCGTTCGTAGCGGCGAAGGTTCCCCTCCAGCCGGGGGATCACGTCCGTCAGACCGGCGCGCCCGGCGCCCGTGACGAGATCGCGCTGCAGCGCCGCCGCCCGGTCGTAGGCGCCCACCTCCGCCAGCGCCATGGCCATCGTCTCCCCCAGCTCGAGCGTGCGTCCCCGCGACGCGAGGCGGTCGACCATGGTCAGGGCCCGTGCGCCGTCACGGACACGCCCGTCCGGCGCCGCAGCCAGCAGGCGCGCGAGAGCGTGCGTCACTCCCGGGTCGCCGGGATACGCCTCGGCCGCCTGCTCCAGCCGGGTCCGCGCCTCGCCCCAGCGGTGCAGGACGACCAGGGCCATCGCCTCTCCGAAGGCCGCCTCGACCAGGTCCGGGTTCATGCGCGACACCCGGCGGTACTCCGCCACCGCACCCTCCGGATCCCCCGACCGACGGAGACTGAAGGCCAGCCGCAAGCGCGCCTCGGTGTACGAAGCCCGGGATCGCAGCGCGGCGGCGAACCGCTCGGCCGCCTCCCGGTACCGACCCTCGTCCTGCAGCAGGACACCGAGGCTGTATTGCGCCTGCGCCAGCTCCGGCGACTCGGCCGCGGCCCGCTCCAGCTCGCCGCGCGCCGTCGGGATGTCTCCGCGCAGGTAGAGCGCCGTCCCCAGCCGGTGCCTGAGCTCCGCGTCGCCCGGCTCGATCTCCAGGCCGCGCCGGAACGCGGCGACCGCACCGTCCCAGTCCTCGCGGTTGAGCGCCTCGATGCCGCGGGTCTCGTAGGCCTGCGCGCTCTCCAGCAGCCGATCCAGGGCCGCCATCAGCGGATCCGCGGGCCGGATGTCCGCCGCCTCCCGCTGCCGCAGGTGCTCCTGCGCCCGTTCCGACTCGCCGAGACTCAGATAGGCCTGCCCGAGCGGGTAGTGGGCGGCGGTCGCCGACGGCTCCAGCGCCAGGATCTCCTCCAGATCCTCGGCGGCGCCCGCGAACTCCCCGCGCATCAGGGCCGTCCGCGCCAGACCGAACCGTGCGGAGAGCGAATCGGGGTAGAGCGACAGCGCCCGCGTGAACAGCGGCTCGGCCGCCTCGGCATCGCCCTGCGCCAGGCGGACGTCGCCCAGCCAGACGAGGATCGCCATGTCGTCGGGCTGCAGCCGCCGCGCCGCCTCGAAGCGGTCGGCCGCGTCGTCGAGTGCGCCCGCGTCGCGGTGCAGGTGGGCCAGATAGTAGGGCCACCGCACGTCCCCGGGCACCAGCGCCTGCGCGTTGCGGAACGCCGGAATCGCCGCGTTCGGAAACTGCGCCGCCATCAGCACCATGCCGAGCGCGCCGTAGGTCTCCGCAGCGCCGGCGGCGGAGCCGGCTCCGTCGGCCTGCAGGCGTTCGACCGGCCGCCAGCGCGCCTGCACCTGCTCCCGCACCGAGTCGCTGACCCGCTCGAGATCGGGAAGCTCCACCGGTTCCGGCCGCGCATTCGCCGGCGTCCCGGCACGCCCCTCCGATCCCGTGCTCGGCGGGTCCGCTCCGCCGCACGCGGCCATCAGCAGCACCGGGAGCAACGGAATCGCGATCAGTCTGCCCATGAGCCGGATACGTGCCGGCGGTCGACCAGCAAGCCTCGCGCGTCCCGCACCCCGCGGCGGCCGGTCACGGCGACGCCACGAAACCGGCAACGCTGCGAAGCGAGGATATCGGGGTTGCGCGTTCCCACTACCGGCTGCCGGCTGTACCCGACCGGCGCTGCTCGCAGGCGGGAATCGCTCCGCCGGACGGCCGGATCGCACGGCCGCCCGGCTGGAGTTCGAATCAGGAACAGAACAGGTTGCAGCCGTCCCGGCGCTCGCGTCGCGTCGACGGCGTAGAGTCCTCGACCTTGCGGTCGAGCACCATCATGACCAGGCCTATCCCGACGCCGGCGGCGATGAGCCCCCATACCCTGCCCGACCGGCCGCGGTCGCCGTCTCCCGCCGGCGCCTGCATCGCCGCGGCCCGGCTCTCCCGCGACCGCGCAAGCGCGCCGGCGACCGCCTCGCGGTCCGCCGGCGGCGCCTGTCGCGCCGTCACCTCCGAAGCAGCCTTCAGGGCCGAATCCAGCAGGCTTCCCGCGAACGCCGCAGGCGCGTGCGCCGTCACCAGCGCCAGCGTCAACGCCAGCGCCGTCATCCGCTTCCAGCTCGTGCTCGCAGTCATCGTCGTCCTCCTCTCGGCAGCATGCGAATGGCCAGGGGGATCGCGCCGGCGAAACCCCTGGCGTGACCGCAAGCCTCTAGAACCGCAGGTTCGCGTACACCTGCAGCACCCGCGCGTCGAGCACCGTGATCGGCCGGCCGAACGCGATGCCGATCGTGTTCTCGATCGACTGGACCGAGTTGGAGTTCATCGCGTTGTAGAGGTCGATGCTGGTGTCCAGACGCACGTCGCCCAGATCGAACGTCCGCAGGAACCGGAGGTCGAGCTGCGTGAAGCGCTTGGTGAAGTACTGGTTCGGCGCGGTGATCGCCAGCGTCCGGTTGGGGCTGCCCGCGAAACCGACCCGCGTGCTCGTCGGATCGCACGTGCCGTTGCCGTCCGCCCAGCAGTGGATGTCGGCGTTGGTGAAGTCGCCGATGGCGTTGATCGGCGTGCCCGGCGTGTTCTTGTAGATCCAGCTCAGCGTGAAGTCGGACGGGAGCGGGATATCGCCGTGCATCCGGAAGTCGGCCAGGTTGCCCCAACTGTGGGTGTGGGTACAGTTCGGGCCGCCCGGCGGGAGGTTGTTGAACAGGTCGCGCGGCTGGTTCGGCTCGTCCACGGTGAAGCAGTTGC
>WTGR01000841.1 GCA_011523485.1 Acidobacteriota bacterium | reverse complement strand
GTCGATGACAGCGCCGGCATCACCATCGTCGAAAACGAGCAACCCGCGCCGGATTCGCGGCTGCCGTGGCACTTCGGCGCACAGCCATCGCTTTCGATCGGCTCGGTCGGCAGCGGAGAAGCCGACCAGCTGTTCCGGGTCACGGATGCGACCCGGCTCCCGGACGGCAGGATCGTGATCGCCAACACGGGCAGCAACGAACTCAGGGTCTTCAACACCGACGGCTCGCACGCGGGGACGTGGGGAGGCCGGGGCGAGGGCCCGGGCGAGTTCACCAGCTACAGCCCGTCCGCCGTCGCCCTCTGGCCCGGCGACTCCGTCGCGGCCGCGAACCCGTGGGCGAGCCGCCTCTCGCTCTTCGACGGGGACGGCAACCACGGCCGTGGCGTACGCCTCGATACCAGCCTGCGCAACGTCGTCGACCTGCTGCCGGACGGGAAGATCTTCACGAGCGGCGGTGGGGGACTCGAACCGACGATGACCGGAACCACGGGCCTCGTGCGCTCCAACGCCGAATGGGGCATCCTGGCCGCCGACGGCACGTTGCACGCGTCCCTGGGCAAGTTCCCGGGAAGCGAGTTCTGGGCCACCTTCGGATCGGACGGAAGCATACAGGGCGGCAGACCCCACCCGTTCGGCCGCGGCACCCTGGGAGCCGTCTGGGGAGACCTCGTCGCGATCGGGGTGCAGGACAGCTACGAGATCAAGGCGTTTGCCGCCGATGGGTCGCTCGTGAGAATTGTCCGCCGCGAGGGCGACCCGGAAAGCCCCACCCGGGCCGACCAGGACGCCTACTGGGAGCGGCGCTACGCCGACCTGCCGAAGGAGGAACGCATCGAGCGGCTCAACGAGGTGAGGGACATGCCGCTCGTGGACGCCTACCCGGCCTTCGCGGGAATCATGGCGGATCGGGCCGGTTACCTGTGGGTGCGCGAGTACCGGGGCGCGGCATGGACCGTATTCGACCCGGAGGGACGGATCCAGGGCCTAGTCGAGACGCCTCCCGGCCTCCGCATCTTCGAGATCGGCGAGGACTACATTCTGGGTTGGAGGTACGACGAGTTGGGCGTGGAGTACGTGCAGCTCCGGTCGCTGGAGCGGGCGGCGGGTTGACGCGGACGCTGCTGGAGCCCGGATCTCATTTCACTCACCACTTCCGCGACAAGGACGGAGCGGAGGTCGCGTCATCGATCTCGACGAGACCGAGCGCCGGATTCGTTCACCGGGGCGGTCCGGCCGCACGTCGTCTTTCGGCACCACAACCCTGCCCGGCGTCCGCCCAAGGGGCAAGAACAGTGAAGCCATGGAGCCCGACGCGATGAGTCACTCCACAACCACGGTGTCCGGCACGACGGCCACCCTCCTGCTGACCCTCTGCGCCGTCGGGTGCGGGGACGCGAGCAATACCCCCGAAGACGGGCTTCGCGTTGAAATCGACGACAGCGCCGGGGTCACCATCGTGGAGAACGACCCGGCCGCAACGGACTCGCGGCTGCCGTGGCAGCTCGGCGAACAACCGTCCGTCTCGATCGGGTCCGTCGACAGCGGCGAGCCCGACGAGCTGTTCGCGGTCAGGGATGCCATGCGACTCGCGGACGGCCGCATCGTGATCGCCAACCTGGGCAGCAGCGAACTCAGGGTCTTCAACGCGGACGGTTCACACGCGGGAACCTGGGGCCGCCGGGGTGAAGGGCCGGGTGAATTCGTCGGCGGTCCGACCGCCGTCGCACTTTGGCCCGCTGACTCCATCGCCGCTCCGGACCCGGGCGGGGCCCGATTGTCGCTGTTCGATCTGGACGGCAACCACGGCCGCAACGTGGCCCTCGACGCCAGCCTGAGCAACGTCATCGACCTGCTGCCGGGCGGGAAGATGGTCGCGAGCAGTGTGTTGGTCGAGCCGGAGACCAACGGATCCGCGGACCTCGTTCGCTACATCACCGAATGGGCCTTGCTGGACGCGGACGGCACGCAGCTTGCCACACTTGGCGAGTTCCTCTACAC
>WTGR01000535.1 GCA_011523485.1 Acidobacteriota bacterium | reverse complement strand
ATCGGGATCAGCGTCGCGGCGATGGCCGCCACGAGCAGGTTGATCACCATCGCCAGAGCCAGGATGGCGCCCAGGTACGGGTTGCCGAAAACGCCCCAGGCCACGCCGGCGCCCGCCCCTCCGAGCACGATGCCGTTGGCGACGCCGACCAGCGCCTCCTTGCCGAGCACGCGCCGCGAGTTGCTCCAGGTCAGCTCGCCGAGAGCGATGCCGCGCACGATCACCGTCAGCGTCTGCGTCGCCGCGTTGCCGCCCATGCTCGCCACCACGGTCATGAGCGCCGCGAGGGCGATGACCTGCTCTACCGTCCCCTGGAACTCGCGCACCACGAGCGCGGCCAGGGTCGCCGCCACGAGGTTCACGCCCAGCCACGGCAGCCGCTTGCGCCACGCCTCCCAGGGCGAGGTGAAGACGTGCTCGTCGGCCGGCACGCCGGCCAGACGCAGGATGTCCTCGGTCGCCTCGTCCTTGATGACGTCGATGACGTCGTCCACGGTGATGATGCCGACCAGCTTGTTCTCGTCGTCGACGACCGGGATCGCGAGCAGGTTGTAGTTGGCGACCTCCTGCGCGACCTCCTCCTGATCGGTGTCGACGCGGGCCTTGATGAGCTCCGAGGTCATGATCCGCTTGAGCGGCGTCTCCGGCGACACCAGGAGCAGGCGGCGCAGCGACACCACCCCGACCAGGTGGCGCCGCTCGTCGACGACGTAGAGGTAGAAGACCATCTCCACCTCGCGCGAGCGCTGCAGCGCCTCGATGGCCGCGCCCGCCGTCAGGTCCTCCGCGAGGGCGAAGACCTCCGGGTTCATGATGCGGCCCGCGGTCTGGTCGCCGTACGCCAGCAGGTGCTGCACGTCCCCGGAGTCCTTGCGGCGCATCCGCGCGAGCACCTCGGCCGACACATCGTCCGGGAGCCGGTCGATCAGCGCCGCCGCGTCGTCGGTCGGCAACTCCAGGAACAGCTTCGCCAGCTCGTCGGCAGGCCGCTTCGCCAGGAGCGCGTCGCCGATCTCGGCGTCGAGCTCGCTGAGCGCCTCCATCGCGAGACGGCTGTTCTGCGCAACGAGGGTGTTGAACGTCGAAAGCCGCCCGGCGTCCGAGAGCCCGCTCAGGACCTCGGCGAGGTCGGCCGGATGCTGCTTCTGAAGGAGGTTGACGAGGTTAGCGGTCGCACCAATCCGCTGCAGTCGCTTGACTGAATCGAGCACGACGTCGATTCGGCGGAGAGGCGGCATGGTTCCGAACCGCGAGGTCGCTCGGCCTCGCGCGATGCAGTCCGGTGCTGGGTCGTTGTCCCACTGGTCCAGACACTGAGCACATCATTGTACCACGTGCGATCCGGCGGCCGGCCGCCGGCGCGCCGGTCATCGTTCGAGGCCCAGCTCCCGCAGCATGCGCTCGTTCTCCCGCCAGCCGGGACGCACCCGCACGTGCAGATCCAGATACACGCGCGCCCCGAACGCGCGCTCGAGCTCTTCGCGCGCCCCGACGCCGATGCGCTTGATGCGCTCCCCGCCACGGCCCAGCACGATCGGCTTGTGGGTGTCCCGGTCGACCACGATCGAGCAGTACAGACGCAGGACGCCCCGCGGATCCGGCTCCTCGAACCGATCGACGACGACGGCGCTCGAGAACGGCAGCTCGGCCCGCGTCTCGTGCAGCAGCTTCTCGCGCACGGTCTCCGCCACCAGCACGCGCTCCGGCTGATCGGTCACGAAGTCGTCCGGGAACAGCGGCTCTCCCGGCGGCAGGCGGTCCCAGATCTCCCCTTCCAGCGCGGACACGCCGTCGCCGGTCAACGCCGAGATCGGCACGAGACCGGCGAAGTCCCGCTGCTGCCGGTACCAGTCCATCAGGGGCAGCAGCCGGCGCTTCGCCAGCAGGTCGATCTTGTTCAGGGCCAGAATGACCGGCGCGGTCGCCCGGTCGAGCAGATCCAGCACGAAGCGATCGCCCCTGCCCGTCCGCAGGGTCGCGTCCAGCACGACGACCAGCACGTCCACCTGCGTGATGGTCTCGACCGCGTGGTCCACCATCCGGACGTTCATCCGGTGCATCGGACGGTGGATGCCCGGCGTGTCGACGAAGACGATCTGGCCGGGGCGCGCCGCCGTACCCTGCTTCACGCCGAGGATTCGGGTGCGGGTCGTCTGGGGCTTGTCGGAGACGATCGCCACCTTCGTCCCGACGATCCGGTTGAGCAGGGTGGACTTGCCGGCGTTGGGCCGGCCGATGAGCGAGGCGTAGCCCGCCTTCACGCCGGGCTCTCCAGCGCCGCCGCGGAGGTGCGCCGGAGCCGGACGCGATGCAGCCGGCGGCGCTCCGCCTCGAGCACGTCGACGCTCAGCCCGTCCACCTCGAACGACTCGCCCTCCTGGGGCACGCGGCCGAGCCGGGCCAGCAGATAGCCGGCTACCGTCTCGAACCCCTGCGGTTCGATGATCACGTCGAGACGCTTGCTCAGATCGTCGACGCTGACCCGGCCGGTGAAGACGAAGCTGCCCGAGCCCTCGTCCACGATCGGGTCCGCCTCGACGTCGTACTCGTCGCGGATCTCCCCGACGATCTCCTCGATCACGTCCTCGATGGTGACCAGCCCGGCCGTTCCCCCGTACTCGTCGTGCACGATGGCGCTCTGCACCCGCGCCTGCTGCAGCTCCTTGAGCAGGTCGGCGACCCGCTTGGTCTCCGGTACGGTGTGCGCCGGCCGCAGCAACCGGGCCACGACCCGCTCGTCGCCCGGCGTGTCGGACAGGGTGACGAGGTCCTTGACGAAGACGAACCCGAGGACCGTGTCCAGGCTGTGCTCGAAAACCGGCAGCCGGGAGTACTGCTCCTCGGTGAACAGCGCGCGCAGCTCGTCGAGCGTCGCATCGGCCTTGACGGCCACGATGTCCGGCCGCGGCGTCATCACCTCGCGCACGAGAGTCTCGCCGAACTCGACGACCGATTGCAGCAGCCGCCGTTCCTCCTGCTCCTCCAGCTCGGCCCGGCCGTCCGCGCTCGTGCGGTCGTCCCGCCCCTCCGCGGGGCCGCCGCCGGCCATCGCCGCCGCGCCGACCCGGCGGCTCGCCCGCCTCAGCAGCCGTATCAGCGGACGAGTCAACGGCTGCAGCACGGCCACCGGTACCCGGAGGGACGGCAACAGCGCCTCGAGCACGCGTTCCGGATCGCGGCGGACGATGACCACCGGCAGCACGTAACCGCACACGAGCACGAACGCAACGAGTCCCGCCGCCATGAGCGCCACCGTGGTCGAGTCCCGCGCGTCGAGCGCGGCCATCGACAGCACGGTCACCGCGACGACGAGTACGCCCTGCAGCACACGCACGGGTACGAACAGCCGCAGCGGATCGTCCAGGTACCCGAGCCGCTCGAGCCGGCCTCGCCGCTCCGCTCCCAGGCGCAGCGACAGGCGCATCAGCGTGGTGAAGGCGGCCTCGACCGTCCCGACGTAGACCGTCGCGCAGGCGAGCAGGAACAGCGCCAGCGGGATCACGCCAGCCCTCCCGCACGGCGCAGGCGCCGCTCCAGGCGTTCCATCTGTCCCGTGTCGCGCTCGTGGTCGTAACCGAGGAGATGGAGAAGGCCGTGCAGGGCCAGACAGCGCAGCTCGGCGCCGAACCGGTGTCCCGCGGCGCGCGCCTGCCGGCGGGCCACGCCGGTCGCGATGACGATGTCGCCCAGATGCCGCGCACCGCCCGACGCCGCCGGCGCGGTCGAGATCGGACTGCCCGGTTCGTCGGGACCCGCCGCCGCGCGCCCCTCCGAATCGCGCCCGGCGGCCGGCGGAGCCGCCACCGGCTCGATTCCGGCATCCGGCGCCATCTCGTCGGTCGCCGGAAACGAGAGCACGTCGGTCGCGCGATCGATGCCGCGGTAGTTGCGGTTGAGCTCCCGCATCTTGCGGTCGCACACCAGCGCGACCACGACCTCGCCGCCGCGGGCCGACTCGGGTGCGACGTCGACCAGCCACCTGCGCAGGCGGTCCGCACGCCGCACGCGACCGCGCCCATCGGTCACCACCACGCGCAGACGACGGCGCGGGGGCCGGTCAGGGTCGGGTTCGGAATCCGGATCGTCGATGCTCATGGAGATTCGGGGGAATCGCCGGCCGGGGCCGGAACGTACCGCTCGTAGGCCTTCACGATGCGCTGCACGAGCGGATGCCTCACGACGTCGCGATCGGTGAAGTGCACGATCGACACCCCCTCGACGCCGCGCAGCACCCGCAACGCCTGCACCACGCCCGACGTCTGTCCGGCAGGGAGGTCGATCTGGGTGATGTCGCCGGTAACGACCGCCTTCGATCCGAAGCCGAGGCGGGTCAGGAACATCTTCATCTGCTCGGTCGTGGTGTTCTGCGCCTCGTCCAGGACCACGAACGCGTCGTTGAGGGTCCGCCCGCGCATGAAGGCGATGGGCGCGATCTCGATGACGCCGCGATCGATCAGGCGTCCCACCTTGTCGCTGTGAAGCATGTCGTACAGGGCATCGTACAGCGGACGCAGATAGGGGTTCACCTTCTCCTGCACGTCGCCGGGCAGGAAGCCGAGCTTCTCGCCCGCCTCGACGGCGGGCCGGGCCAGGATGATGCGGCTGACCCGCTTCGACGTCAGGTAGGCCACCGCCTGCGCCATCGCCAGGTAGGTCTTTCCGGTGCCGGCGGGGCCGATGCCGAAGACCACGTCGTGGCGCTCGATGGCGTCGAGATAACGGCGCTGGCCGAGCGTCTTCGGCGTCACCTGCCGGGTGCTCGAAGCCCGCAGAGGCGCCTTGAGGAAGAAGTCGCGCAGGTCGATCTGCGCGTCCTCGCTCACCATCTCGGAGGCCCGCCGCACGTCCTCGCGCGAGAAGCGGTAGCCCTCGCGCAGCAGCCCGGTCAACTGATCGATGACGCGCTCGGTCTTCGCCAGGCCGACGGCGTCGCCGGTGACCAGCAGCTCGTGGCCCCCGGTTCGGATCTGCACGTCGAACTCCTGCTCGAGCTGCTTGAGGTTCTCGTCGCGCGCGCCGAACAGCGTCTCGATCCCCTCGTCGGGAACCGGGATCTTCACGAGGGAGGGTGTAACGATCGGAGTTCCCCTAGTCCGCGGCGGAACTCCGCGTGACACGGTGACGGGTGAGAAGGCTGTCCGGCAAGGCTGTCCAATCGATACCACGGCCCGCGACCGGTGGTCAAGGTGTCCGCGCACGATCCCGGCCGGGTCTCACTCCAGATGCAGCTCGCGCAACTGGCGGCGGTCGACGGTCGAGGGCGACCCCGCCATCAGGTCCACCGCGGCGGCGGTCTTCGGAAACGCCATCACGTCGCGGATCGACGGCTCGCCGGCCACCAGGGCCACGATGCGATCGAGTCCGAGCGCGATGCCGCCGTGCGGCGGGGTGCCGTACTGCAGCGCGTCGAGGAAGAAGCCGAAGCGGGCCTTCGCCTCCTCGTCGCTGATCTTCAGCAGGCGGAAGATGCGGGCCTGGAGCTCGGCCTCGTGGATTCGGATGCTGCCGCCGCCGATCTCGTTGCCGTTCAGCACGAGGTCGTAGGCGCGGGCGCGTACGGCGGCCGGATCGTCCTCCAGGCGGTCCAGATCCTCGGGCCGCGGCGAGGTGAAGGGATGGTGCATCGAGACCAGCCGCTGCTCGGTCTCGCTCCACTCCATGAGGGGAAAGTCGACCACCCAGCTCAGCGACGTGCGATCCTCGTCGATCAGCCCCTCCCGCTGCCCCAGCCGCAGGCGGAACTGGCCGAGCAGGACCGGCGCCTCGTAACCCTTGCCGCCCGCGATCAGCGTCAGGTCGTCCCGCCCCGCCCCGACCGTCTCGACGACCTGGGCCAGGGCCTCCTCGCCCGCCGCCTTCAGGATGGAGCTCTGGATGGCCCCTTCCGGCGATTGCCGCACCCAGACCATCCCCTTCGCGCCCAGCGCCAGCGCCTCGTCGACGAGGTTGTCGATCTGCGCGCGCGACTGCCGGCCGGCGCCCGGCACCACCAGCGCCCGCACCGATCCGCCCCGCGTCACGAGCTCGCGGAAGACCTTGAAGCGGCCCTCGCGGAACACCTCCGAGACGTCCTGGATCGGCATCTCGAAGCGCAGGTCCGGCTTGTCGCTGCCGTAGCGCGTCATCGCCTCGTCGTAGGTCATGCGCGGGAACGGGACCGGCACATCCTTGTCCACCACGCGGAAGACCGCCTGCATCAGGTGCTCCACCGCGGCGAAGACGGCTTCCTGGTCGACGAACGACATCTCGACGTCGATCTGCGTGAACTCCGGCTGCCGGTCGGCGCGCAGATCCTCGTCGCGGAAGCACTTGACGATCTGGAAGTAGCGGTCCATGCCGGAGACCATCAGGATCTGCTTGAAGATCTGCGGCGACTGCGGCAGCGCGTAGAACTCCCCGGCGTGCAGTCGGCTCGGCACGAGGTAGTCCCGGGCCCCTTCCGGCGTGGACTTGGTGAGCAGCGGCGTCTCGATCTCCCAGAACCCGTCGGCGTCGAGGCTGTTGCGGACCGCCATCGTGATCCGGTGGCGCAGCCCGATGTTCTCGCGCATCCGCGCGCGGCGCAGGTCGAGGTAGCGGTACCGCAGGCGGACCTCCTCGGAGACCGGAGTCTCCTCGTCGATCTGGAACGGCGGCGTCCGCGCTTCGCTGAGCACGACGAGGCTGCGCGCCTCCACCTCGACCTCGCCGGTGGCGATCTTCGGGTTGAGCGTCTCCTCCGAGCGGCGCTCCACCGGCCCGGCTACCGCGATGACGTACTCGGGCCGCACCTGCTTGATCCGGGCCAGCACCTCGCTGCCGTCGCGGGCCACCACCTGGGTAAGCCCGTGCCGGTCGCGCACGTCGAGGAAAGTCAGCCCGCCGAGGTCGCGGATCTTGTGAACCCAGCCCATCAGCACCACGTCGGCGCCGACGTCGCTCGGGCGGAGCTCGCCACAGGTGTGGGTGCGGGTGCGCGGAACGGAATGTGTCTCTTCAGTCGTCACGGTCTTCTCTTGCCCGCTGCGCCGTCCCGCTGCCGACGACGGGATGCGTCTGTCTCGTTCTTCGTCTCACATTGCGGCGCCGACGGCGAACCGGCAGCCGCCGATCTCGCTCTCCATCGGATGTTATCGGCCGGCCGCAGCCGCGCATCACTCGGACATGCGCCGCACCACGTCGGCGCGCGCCACGGCCGCCTGCTCGCCCGACTCCATGTCCTTGACGGTGACCTCGCCGCGCGCGATCTCGTCGTCGCCCAGGATGAGCACCCGGCGCGCCCCGGACCGGTCCGCCCGCTTCATCTGCGCGCGCAGCGAGCGGGCGTCGTAGTCGACCAGCGTGACCACCCCGGCGTGGCGCAGGTCCCGGGCCAGCACGTGCGCGGCCGGCCGGGCCGCCTCGCCCAACGCCACCACGAAGGCGTCGGGCGTGGACGCGCCGGGCCCTTCCGGCATGGCCAGCACGAGCCGCTCCATGCCGGCGGCAAACCCTATGCCGGCCCGGTCGGGCCCGCCGAGCTGGCGCACCAGCCCGTCGTAGCGCCCGCCGCCGAGCAATGCGTTCTGGGCGCCGAGGGCAGTGCCGAGCACCTCGAACGTGGTCCGCGCATAGTAGTCGAGCCCGCGCACCAGCCGGTGCGAAACACGGTAGTCCAGCTCCAGCGCCGTCAACTGGCCGGTGACCTTGCGGAAGTGCTCGCGGCACCCATCGCACAGATGGTCCGTCGAGTGCGGCAGGACATCGACGATCGGCTGGCAGGCCGGCACCTTGCAGTCGAAGATGCGCAACGGGTTGGTCTCCGCGCGCCGCCGGCAGTCGCCGCAGAGCTTCGACTTCCGCTCCCCGAGCGCCTCCAGCAGCGCCCCGCCGAAACCCGGCCGGCACTCGCGGCAGCCGACCGAGTTGACGACCAGGTCCGCGTCCTCGATGCCGAGGGCACGGACGAGCGCCGCCGCCATCTCGATGACCTCGGCGTCGAGCGTTGCGTCCGAGACCCCGAAGACCTCGACGTCGAGCTGGTGAAACTGCCGGTAGCGCCCCTTCTGCGGCCGCTCGTAGCGGAACATCGGCCCGAAGGCGAACAGCTTGACGGTGGGCAGCGCCTGCTCGAGCGCATGCTCCACGTAGGCCCGCACCATGCTCGGCGTGGCCTCGGGCCGCAGCGTGACCCGCTCGCCCCCCTTGTCCTCGAAGGCGTACATCTCCTTCTGGACGATGT
>WTGR01000269.1:1211-8204 GCA_011523485.1 Acidobacteriota bacterium | reverse complement strand
GGCACGCTGACGACGAAGACGCTGCTCATCTCCGGCGAGGGCGGCCGGCAGGAAGCCGACGGCGGGTTCGTCACGACCCCGGACGGCCGCCGCGGCGCGCTGCTCCGCGCCTACGACAAGGCGACCGGCGCCGACGCCGGCGCCGTCTACATGCCGGCGCCGCAGACCGGAACGCCGATGACCTACCTGCTCGACGGGCGGCAGTACGTGGTGGTCGCCGTCGGCGGCCCGCAGGCGCCGGGCGAGTTGCTGGCGTTCGCGCTCCCCACATCTGCCGGGCGGCAGTGATCGCCATTCTGGCCCGGACCTGGCTGAGAACCGGCTGCCGGGGCGAAACTGCACGGTTGGATCCGCACGACATCAGCGTGGGCCGTGGGATCGCGAGCTTCGCCATCTCGCAGCCGGTCGAGCGACACCAGGGGCACGGCGCCGGCGGGCAGGAGCGCAAGGTGCCAAAGTGATACGGCAGGGCAGCGCAGGAACGACAGACCGAGCCCGCGAACCCACATCGGAGCTAGCCCGGAGAGCCACAAAAGAGAATGACCGAATTTCAAGCGCGACACAACACTGATCGAATGCGACGCGCGGAAAGCTGGTACAAGCACAGCCTTGATGCTAAGTGCGACGATGACAAGTTCATTTTCTTGTGGGTCGCGTTTAACGCGGCCGACGGACGTGCATTACTGGACCCGAACGTGCACAACGGGTCAGCACGGTCAGCACAGAAAGAATGGAACAAGCTGGAGGGCTTCCTGGGAAAGCTCCTCGACAAAGACACCGAGCAAACGATTCGAGGGGTCCTTTGGGGGCCAAGACTGTCGGATTTGCAGGGGGACGGGTTACTCCACGGGCCGGTGCCACGTCTGTTGAGTGAGCAGTACGTATACTGTTTTTTCTGGTACTACGTGCACAACGGGGTTGAACACTATGCAGTAGACGATGACTGGCGCACCGAGTTCCACAAGACCAACGATCGCTCTGCGAAGTACCTTAGGAGCAGCAAGGCATCCATCGCCGAAGTCCGCTACGTGCTGAAGCAGGTATTCTCCAGGCTCTATACGCTGCGCAACCAGACTTTTCACGGTGGGACGACCTACGGGCCCGAAGGAAAGGGTCGCCAGCAACTTGCAGATGCAACGGAGGTTATGAAGGCTCTCGTGCCGGCCATCCTGCGAATCCTCCAGACAGATATTGATTCCGATCGTGAGACAGACTTCTGGGAAACAGTCGCATATCCTCACGTTGATAAAGAGGGCCGACTCATCGACGAGGGCAACCCGACCACGGACTGACGTGGATAGACATTCCGGTGTGGCTGTCGTCTTGTGGGAGTGTCAGATCACTGCGGGTTCGATGCCGGCGTCGCGGTCGGCGAGCGCCGGCAGTCCGTCTGTCCATGCCGTCCATGCCCAACGTCACGATGGCGTCGAGCGCGGTAGCTGGTTGGTGCGTTCAGCGTCCTTGTTCCACTACCGCATCCTGTTTGCGCTCAGTGTAAGCGGCTCTCGACACTTGGCCTCACTTCCCAATAACCAACTTGCTGAAGTCCCGCGAAATCGCCCCGAGAGACGCAGACGCGATGGCGACCAGCGCTTCAGGGATGTGCTCCGCATTCTGCCACACTGCCATATACACAACACCACCGGATGACACCACGGCGATGATTGCCAGAACCGTGATCATGATCACCGGGATACTCTTCACAACCTGTTCGTCACCATTGGACATTTACTCACAACTCTCTCTCTTGGCGACGATCCCGCCAATCGTCGCAAGTATGCCAGTAGAAGAGGAATCCCCATTGCGGCGCTTCGATGCACGACTCATGGTACTACTACCCCAGCGCGTGGCCGATGACCTGCTTCAGACAGTCCGGCTCGCTCAGGAAGTACACGCCCTGCCGCTCCCACTCCTCCCGCGGGCGCAGCTCGTCGCCGATCGCGTCCGGTGGGGTCACCGATAGCACGTACGCATGCAGGCGTAGCTCCGGGTCAGAGGCCCGCACGCGCTCCTCGATCTGCTTGATCTCCGTGTGGAGCCTCACCTTCTTCCGTTCCTTCGGGCCGTACCGGACGAGGCCCTTCGGGTCCAGGAAGATGACGTGCTGACTATCGTCGTCGATCAGCCAGACGATGAAGTCCGGATAGTAGGTGTAGTCGTCAAAGAACGATACGCCCCGGCCGCGCGACAGATTGCGGATCAAGTATAGCTCTCTCCCCAACAGACAGGGATCCCGACGCTCGGCCAGATCGCCCAGGACCTCGACCAGCGTCTTCTCGTTCCTGTCGAGGGCGACCGGCTGGATGGTGACCTTGCAGCCCTTGTCGGCGTGCAGCAGCGGGTAGTAGGCGTGCGCGTCGATCTTGAGGACGCCGAGCTTCAGATGGTAGCGGTGACCTGCCTGAAGTGTCTCCGCAAGCTCGCGCACATCCTCGATCAAGCGGGTCTCGGCCGCGTCGATGGACAGACGGTACTCGCCGATATTGTTCGGATCGTTCTCGTCCAGCCTGACGACCTCGATCCGATCGCGCTCCCACTGCCGACGTTCCCGTTCCCAGTACGCCGAGGCGTACTCGGTGATGAGATCGACCGCGATGCGCTCTAGGGCACGGATGTCCTCGAACCGCCTCACCTGCATCCGCTCCGGGGGCGCAAGAAGCCTGTACCACGCATCGCTCTCGAGGAGCCGCTCCACCGTCTCCGGCCGGATGACGAGATTGTGCCAACCCTTCCGCCGCTTGTGTGTCGCCAGTGCATCCCGGATACGCGTTCTGTCGAAGAGTGCCACGTACGTCGGGTCGAGCTTGACGGCCGGCCGCTCCACATCCCTCTCGCCCGCAACGTCGCCGGAGCGCACGGCCTGCAAGCGTGAGTGGAGGTCCATCTCGACATCCGATGGACTGGCCCGGTCCCCGGGGTTCGGCAGCACAGGACGCTGGTCGGAGTGGTCGTACTTCGGCCCCTCCTGCAGCCGGATCAGCTTCAGCCTGTTCTGCCTGCCGAAGTTCCACGTGACCGGCAGCGTGATCGTCTCGCGGTCGACCCGCATCCCTTCCGCCTGCAGCAGCTCGCGGAAGGTCTGCATGTAAGTGGCGCGCAGGCCGAAGATGTGGAGCGTCTCCAGTTCCTGCAGCTCCGCGCTATCGTTCGGCAGCTCGGCCCCGCTCTCGCGATGCCGCTTGAGACTCATGTTCCAGCCCTTCAGGCGCACGCCGCGCCCGAACATCTGGATGATCTCCGGCCCCTCGCCCACGCCGACATGCATCAGGCCCATCGTGCCGACACGCCACGAGTTCCAGCCGGCAATGAAGCGGCGCGCCCCGATGACGACGTTCACCGTCGAATCCGGCCGATCCACGTCGGCAAACAGCCGCGCGGCGAAGCCCAGTTCCCGGTCGACGTCGAAATCCGGATTGGCGGCTTCGGCCAGCAGCTTGTAGAGCGCCGCGGAGTCTCCCACGTTGACCACGCCGAAGGGTGGGTTGTCGGCTACGCGCAGGTGCAGCTCGCCCTCGCCGGCCGTGAGATAGACGACGTGCAGCCGCCCCTGCCCATTGAACAGGAGATTGCACATATCGGCGTAGAGATCGGTTCCGGTCCGCGGCACGTGCCCGAAGCGGCCGGCGAAGTAGTCGGCGCCGGCTTCGCCCAGCAGCCCCGAGCGTCCCTCCAGAAGCCGTGCAATCATCGAACGCACGGTTTCGCCGCGGGCGAGCACCCATCCGAGAAACGTCAGGATGCGAACGACGTCGGAGCGGGTCGCCCGATCCGCCTTGCTGGACCCCGACACCGTCTTGCCGAGGAACACCCACAGTGGCTTTGCCGGGTTGAACGACTTCCATCCCGCCGCCTTGTCCCGCCAGATGCGGCACTGCTGGTAGAACGTCAGCAGGCAGCCGAGCAGGTACATGCCGCTGTTCTCGTCCTCCGCACCGTGCGGCAGGTTGGAGATCGCGTAGTCCTTGCCGTAGCCGTCGGCGTGGAAGCGCCGGTACGTGTAGTCGAACAACAGACACTTGCCGTAGGCGTGCAGCAGATCCGGATCCTTGCCGCCCACCACCTGGTTGAACGTGGCGGAGTACTCGAACGTGAACCCTCCGCTCGACAGCTCCCTGCGGCGCTCGCGCCAGACCTTCCCCGACGCGCCCAGGTGCCCCTCGTCGACCAGCACCAGGTTGTCGTCGCCGAAGTCCCGCACGGCAACGCGCTTGACGCCTTTCTTCTCCGCCAGCTTGTTCAGGTCGAGAATCTCGACCGGCTGGAACAGGTCCGCGCCGGCCTCGCTGGAGAACAACCGCGCGTGGAGTCCGCTCGCGTGCAGCTCGCGCTCGTGCTGCGCCGACATCTGCTCGTTCGGCGTCAGCAGCACGACGTTGTTCAGCCGTCCGCCGGCGCGACCCAGGTAGTGTCGGTACTGCAGGATGTGCGCGTGCATCAGGAGCGTCTTGCCGGACCCCGTCGCACTCTGGAACGCCAGCACCCGCAGATCGTCCGGCGTGTACTCCGGCATGGCGAGCATCTCGCGTTCCTGTCTCCGCGCCAGATCGAGATCCTTGCGGAGCGCGTCCGGATCGCCGAAATACCGGCGCAGGTAGTGCTCGGTGAACAGAAGCGCGATGTACTGGTGCGGCTTCCAGGTCCGGCCGTGATCTGCGGTCATCCGCAACCGAACGCTGTGCGTCCGGATGTTCGCGTCGTACTCGACGAGCCGCTCGCGGGTCACCTGAGCGCGCGCCGGGTTCACGTAGAGCGCGCGCGCGTACTCGCTCTCGCCGACGCTCGGAAACGCCGACGGCACGCCCCGCAAGTCGTCGAGCATGCGGTCGGTGCCCAGATAGCCGAACTCCCGGCACATGAAGGTGTGCAGGGCCAGGTGCTTCTCGAGAGGCGCGTTCTCCTTCCGTCGTCTCATGACACGTTCCGAAGCAAACACGCGCCGAACGCAGCCATCCTTGCCGGGTCCGGACTCTCCGACAATTCCTTCACAAAGCCGGTCCATCCCGCAATTCGAAGGCTGTCCGGCATCTGCAGGTCACTCCTCGAACATCGCTTTCCTGAGAATCGGCTCCATGGCTTCTGCGCTCCAGGTCTCGCCCGGTTTCCGCATCGCATTGAGCGTATGGTCGCCGTTCGCATAGACGACATCGAGCTGCTCGCGGAACGACTCCCGGTTGCGTTCGAACCAGGTGTCCAGTGCGCCATGGTCCACCTCGTCGAGATTCCGCCATAGAATCAGGCAGCGCCTGCCACCGGCGTCGATGCCGGTGATGGCCAGCACACCGTCGACCCGACGGCGCGACTCGACCCGCAGGCCGATCAGATAGTTGAACGTCTCCGGCAGATCGACCTGCACCTCCTGGCGCACACCGTCCCGCACGACGGAAAGCCTGTATGCGAAAGGGTCCGTGAACTCCTTGCCGAGCAGACACGCGCTGCCGGATGTCTCGACACCGAGTGCATAGCGCAACCGGTAGTCCTCGGCGAGTTCCGAACTCCCGGCCAGCAATGCTTCTCGCTCGTTCGACGACGGGGCCACCTCCAGGCTATCCATCGTATCTTCATACGACTCGAGACGGACGTACACGAAGAGCTGCGACACCCCTTTGCGAGAGACCGGCCTGCCGTCCTTCCAGTCCGGCGAGTACACGACCTTCTTCATGCGCGGCAGGATCACGGTGTCGAAATGCCGGCCCATCTCCACGAGAACGTATCGTCTCCGTCCGCCGTCTTCCCGGTTGAGATTGACGACCGCGTGACCGGTCGTGCCGGACCCGGCGAAAAAATCGACGATCTGCGCACCGCGTTCGACGCCGCCCGCGGTGCGGATGCAGTCCTCCACGAGGGCGACGGACTTGGGAAAATCGAAGGGGTTCTCCACGAAGAGATTCTTGAGCACCATCGCGCCGTGGTTCGACGAGGCATACCTGGCGTCGCCCCACCAGGTCTTCGGCGCGGACGACTCGTCCATGCGCTGGACGAAATGGATGCTGACGGCCTGTCCGCCCGACGCGTCGCCGTTCCGCTGCACGCGGTATTCGCTGATCCGACCGGAAACACGCTCCCACCCATGCTCCCAGCGCTTCTCTACGGTTTCGCCGTTCTGTTCCCTGACCGGCAACACGATGGTTTCGTTCTCGCGAGGACCTTCCAGAACGCGGTACTCGTCGGCCTTGTCGTCCCATTCCAGTTTCGGAATGCGGAGGGCGTCATCATCGCCGACGTAAATCGGATAGAACAGGGTAGGCCGGTCGGCCCGCATGTCACCGGTTCCCGTCCGCAGCAGATTGCGCCAGGCGTACCGCCCGTGTTCGTCCGAGTATGGGTAGCGCTGCTTCTCCCGTTCCGTCTTGAGCAGTGACCCGGGTGCGGCGTTCTCCCGGCCGTGGAAGAACGCATACTCGTGCGTCGGCGAGAGCTTTCCGCGCGACGTCCGTCCGACCGGGGTCGAGCGGACCGGCGTAACGCCGATCTCCCGATCGAGAATCCGCAGCAGCAACGCCCGCAACCGCCACGCTTCCTCGTCGTCGATGGCGCAGCACAACATGCCGTCGTCCGCGAGCATCCTGCCGGCCAGCTCCAGCCGGTTCTCCATCAGCGACAGCCACGACGAGTCCTTGTGATCGTTCTTGTACAGAATGGACGAGGACGCCGTGTTGTACGGCGGATCGATGTATATGCACTCGACCTGCCCCCTGTATCGCGACTCAAGCAGGCGCAACGCCTGGAAGTTCTCGCCGTGCACCAGTAGCCCGTCCGTCTGCTCATCCAGCGGCCCGGCGTCCGAGAGCGCCTCCAGCAGGCGGTCGGTGAAGTCGCGGTCGAAGTGCCGCGTGTCTACGACAAGGTACGGATTCGCCTTGAGAAAGTCGACCGTCGGCGGATCGCTCCACCTCGTGTTGCCGTTGGTCAGGTCGCCCGCGATTTCGTCGGCGGCGAAGAGCTCCACCCACTCCCGACACTGCGCCGCGTTGGCCGCGACCTCGGGATACAACG
>WTGR01000269.1:0-1111 GCA_011523485.1 Acidobacteriota bacterium | reverse complement strand
AGCTCCACCCACTCCCGACACTGCGCCGCGTTGGCCGCGACCTCGGGATACAACGCCTCCGGTACGCGGTCCAGGGTGACGCACCACTGCGTCTCCAGCACGAACTTCTTCTTGAGCCAGAGCCGCTTCTGGAAGTCCTCGAGTTGCGCCAGGAAATCGACGATCTTGCGGCCCACGTGACGCGTCGCCCGCACCCGCGCCAGCGCCCGGTCCAGCCGGGCCGCGTCGCCTCGCTCCAGGTCGTCGAGATTGAGGACGTCGGTGTTCAGATAGAGATCCAGCTCGCGGCGCAGGAAGCCGCCGAGGTCCTTGTGGATGAAGTAGTCGAAGCTGTTCTTCGCCGTGTAGCGATCGACGTGTCGGGCCAGCAGCGTGCGGTCGGGTGCGGTGTCGGTCGGAGCCGGCTCGGCCAGCAACGCACGCCAGTCGGGATCCAGCGCGCGCAGGATGCGTCCGACCGCGGCTGCGTTGATCCTGCCCTGTTGGGCGCCGCCGTTGCCCGGCCACTTCTTCTTCTCGCCTTCCGTCAGCGGCCGATGCTCGAACCGAACGACCAGATCGGCGTCATCGACCTCGACGGCGCACTTGCCGTCGGCAAGCACGAAACGGCGCTGCCGGCCGTTGGCCTCCTTGACATTGTCCTTTTCGTTGTCGGCCGCCGCGATCTCGAACCGGACGCGGCGTATCGCGCCGGCCGAACCGACGGTGAACACGTACGAGGCGTAGTTTTCCGTCGTCTTGACGTAGTACTGGTCCGCGTTGGCCCAGTGCAGCTTCACCTCCTCGCCATCGTAGGGAATCAGGTACGCCGACCGGCCACCGCTCGAATAGCGGCGCTGCGAGATGAAGTCACCCTCGGCGTAGTAGCGGCCGAAGAAGTTGGCGAGATGGTTGTAGACGTCGGCCTCCGCGTCGGCGTCCTTCTGCATCTCGGCCAAGCGGCGGTTCAACTCGACGATCTTGGGCGGCGGGTTCGTGTCGGGATCGACACCGAGCGCACTCGCCGACTCCCGGGCGCGCTCCAGCTCCTTCTCCAATCTGGCGCGCTCCTCATCGCTCGTGAGCTGCAGCTTCTCCTTCACCTGCGGCAGCAGGTCGTTGTCGAGGAACG
>WTGR01000733.1:6677-8208 GCA_011523485.1 Acidobacteriota bacterium | reverse complement strand
GGCGCCGCCGACTTCGGCGTCTGCATCCACGAGGGCCGCTTCACCTGGCGCGCGCACGGTCTCGCGCTCGTCGAGGACCTCGGCGCAGTGTGGGAAGAGGCCACCGCGGCGCCGCTCCCGCTCGGCGGCATCCTCGCGCGGCACGCCCTCGGCCCCGAGACGATCCGCACCGTGAGCGGCGTCATCCGCGACTCGCTCGCCCATGCCCGGGCCCATCGCGCCGAGACCGTCCCCACCATGCGCCGCTACGCCCAGGAGCTGACCGACGAGGTGATGTTCCAGCACGTCGATCTGTACGTGAACGACTGGACCACGGACCTCGGCGATACCGGCCGGGCGGCGCTCGAGACCCTCGACCGCCAGGCGCGGCGGGCCGGCGTCGCCACCTCCGGGGCGCCGCTCCGCGTGTACTGAAGCGGCCCTGCCGCTCTGGATGCCCCTGCCCGCGCAAGTCGTCGACACGACAGGGCGCCGTTGGAGGACACGCTGTTGCAAGTCGAGGCGCTCGTGCGCCAGATCCAGCCGTAGTCCTTCTGGCTCGCTCCGGGCTTCGTGCCTCGACAGCGATGTGAAGCGTTTCGTCACGCGAATCCTGCCGCATGTACAATTCGCGTGGACACGTTTCACGCAGACACGTTGAAGCCAAGGGAAAATGCCTCGCCAGAATGGGTTTGAGAAGAACAGCGGTCGGGAGAATCCTTGTGCATCACACGGCTAGAGTTACACGCAGGACGGCAATTGCGTTCGTAGCGGGGATCATGCTTGCCACGGCCGTTCCGGCGGCCGCGCAGCCGCTCACGTCGAGGGTGGAGGGGACGGTACAGGACGAAACCGGGTCCGTCGTTCCAGGCGCGTTCGTGCTCATGACGCAGGTCGACACGGGCATCGTGTGGGAGACCATCACGGACGAGCGCGGACTCTATCTGTTCCCCCGGATGCCCCCGGGGACCTTTCGGGTGGCGGCGGGCGCCGCGGGCTTCGCGACGACCGTGGTCGAGGACGTCCGGGTGGCCCTGAACGCGCCCACGTCCATCGATATCGTCGTCGAGGTGGGGGCGGTGGCCGAGACGGTGGTCGTGGCGGCGGCCGGGCCGCAGTCGCTGCTGAACACGGCCAACGCGGAGCTGAACACCAACCTGAGCCGGGAGCAGGTCCGCGACCTGCCCCTGAACGGCCGCGACGTCACGCAGCTCGCGCTCACCCAGGCGGGGGTGACCGGCCCGGCCGGCGCGCGCACCGCGTCCATCAACGGCACGCGGGGCACCTTCAACAACTTCACGCTCGACGGCGTCAACAACCAGGACACGTTCATTCGGACGGACGCCCTGTTCGGGGAGATACCCGTCAAGGAGAGCTTCATCGAGGAGATCGGCATCACGACGGGGAACGCGGACGTCGACGACGGTCTCGGGGCGTCGCAGACGCAGTTCGTCACGCGATCCGGGGGCAATCGGTTCGACACCGAGGCGTTCTTCTATCACCGGAACGAGGCGTTCAACGCCACCAACTTCTTCAACAAGGCCGCCGGCAT